>NZ_QSDP01000080.1:0-29915 GCF_003463685.1 Parabacteroides sp. AM58-2XD | reverse complement strand
CCATTTCTTACAGTTTTCTATCTAGGAGAAATGTGGCTGAAGCCAAAAGAGAGAAACAACTTGTAAACCGTCAGCTGAAGCAAACGGCAAATGAACCTGTAATAGTCAAGTGACTCTGATTATGGTGGTTGTATGGCGGGGATATGACACACCCCCTTCCCCCTCTCGAGAGGGGAGCCAGTTACAACCAGTTGCTATAAACAAACACTCATATTTGATAATATTTGAACTGTACGTATATCATTAATTAATCCCTTTTACGGAAGGGTAGACTAAATAAAATACACCTATGTTTATATTAATGCCAATTATTTTTGTCGTGGGCATCCTGGCTATTGCGCTTGAAGATAAGATAAAGATCAACAAAGCGGCAACAGCTCTTTTTATGGCCATTTCCTTATGGATGATATTGATGTTCGACGCTTATAATATTTTCGTTGAACGTTCGAACCCGCTGTTCGAAGAGTTTCTGATGCAGAACCCCGAAATGACAAATCTGCCTGCAAAAGACCAGTTTATTAATTTTATAACCAACCGTTCTATTGTTTACCATCTGGGAAATGTGGCAGAGACCTTGTTCTTTGTGATGTGTTCCATGCTGATTGTCGATATTGTAGATAAACACGGTGGTTTCAGGGCCGTGACGGGATATATCCGCACCTCCAACAAGCGGAAACTGTTGTGGTATATCAGTTTTGCCACTTTCTTCTTCTCCGCTTTGCTGGATAACCTGGCGGCAGCGATCGTGATTATGGCGGTACTTCGTAAGTTGGTTCCCGACAGGACCGACCGGTTGAAATATGCTTGTATGGTGATTATCGCAGCCAATGCCGGCGGTTCATGGTCGCCCATCGGTGATGTGACGACAATCCTGCTCTGGGTAGGAAAGAATGTGACGGCTATGCATCAGATTTCGCATGTATTTATTCCTGCATTGGTTAATATGCTGGTTCCGCTCTCCATTGCCCATTTCTGGTTGTTCAAGAAAGATGCCCAGTTGCGTGTCATGAGTGAGGAAGAGGCTGCCGATGAGTTTATTCCGGAAATACCGAATCATTCACGCCGGGTGATCTTTGTGATCGGCGTACTTTCATTGGCTTTGGTTCCGGTCTTTCAGATGCTGACCAATTTGCCTCCGTTCCTGGGGGTATTGCTGGGACTGGTTATTTTATGGATATATACCGATGTCATGTACAGCCGTTTGCATGTGCATGAATCGGAAAAGCTGCGTATTACCCAGTTGTTGCCGAACATCGACCTGGCAACGATCTTTTTCTTCCTGGGAATCTTGATGGCGGTAGGCGCCCTGGAGACATCGGGACAGTTGGGGATCATGTCCGCCTATCTCGACAAACATGTGCATGAACCTTATTTAATCAGCTTTGTGATCGGAGCTTTATCTTCCTGCGTGGATAACGTGGCGTTGGTGGCAGCAACGATGGGTATGTATCCGATCGTGCAGCAAGCACCGGATTTGGCACCCTATGCACAGTTTTTTGTTTCCGACGGAGGATTCTGGACATTCCTTGCTTACTGTGCCGTAACAGGCGGTAGCATCCTGATTATCGGTTCGGCAACAGGTGTCACGGTGATGGGATTGGAGAAAATAGATTTCATGTACTATACAAAGCGATTTTCAATATTGGCATTGATTGGCTATATTTGCGGTGCGGCAGTATATATGCTATTATTCGCTTAAACTTATTTATATGAAAAGAAAATGGATTATCGCAGCAGCCTGTGCCGTTTTGCTTTCCGGAATGGAGGCAATGGCTTGTACGGGTTTGCTGGTAGGGAAGAAGGCATCGGTCGACGGATCGGTGATGATCAGTTATGCAGCAGATTCGCATACCCTGTATGGCGAGTTATACCGTTGGCCGGCAGCGACCTGGCCGAAAGGCGCCATGCTGGAAGTCAGGGAATGGGATACAAATAAGCCGCTGGGACAGATTCCGCAGGTGGAACAGACGTATTCGGTTGTCGGCAACATGAATGAACATCAGGTGGCTATCACGGAAAGTACGTGGGGTGGACGTCCGGAGCTGGTGGATACAACAGGTATTATTGACTACGGCAGCCTGATCTACATCGCCCTCCAGCGTTCAAAGTCAGCTCGCGAAGCAATCAAAGTAATGACCGACCTGGTGAAGGACTACGGTTATTACAGCAGCGGCGAGACTTTCTCTATCGCCGACAAGAACGAAGCATGGGTGATGGAGCTGATCGGTAAAGGTCCGGGTAACAAAGGGGCTGTTTGGGTGGCCATCCGTATTCCGGATGATTGCATTTCTGCACATGCCAACCAGTCGCGCATCCAGCAGATTCCTTTTGATGACAAGGAAAACTGTATGTATTCGCCCGATGTTGTTTCTTTGGCCCGCGAAAAAGGGTATTTCAGCGGAAAAGATAAAGACTTCAGTTTCCAGAAGGCCTATTGTCCTTACGACTTCAGCGCATTGAGAGGTTGTGAAGCACGTGTATGGTCTTTCTTCCGTAAATACGATAAAACAATGGATAAGTACACCGACTTTATCAAGGGTGATCCTTCCAAGGAGCCGATGCCGTTGTATGTGAAGCCGGACCGTCTGTTGTCTGTTCAGGACGTTCAGAACGGTATGCGCGACCATTTTGAAGGAACCGATCTGGATATGACGAAAGATGCCGGAGCCGGTTCTTATAAAGTGCCGTATCGCTGGCGTCCGATGACGTTTAAGGTAGATGGACAAGAATATACCAACGAACGTGCCATCGCTACGCAGCAGACCGGTTTTGTAATCGTTCCGCAGATGCGTAACTGGTTGCCGGATGCGATCGGTGGAATCCTTTGGTTCGGTGTGGATGATGCCGATATGGCTGTGTTCACTCCGCTGTATTGCTCTATCACGGAATCGCCCGAGTGCTACCGGGTAGGAAACGGGGACATTATGAATTTCTCGTGGACTTCCGCATTCTGGATTCACAACTGGGTGGCAAACCAGGCTTACGGCAAATACAGCTTTATGATCAAAGACATTCGTCCGGTTCAGCAGGAATTGGAAAACAGTTATAAAGAGGTAATTCCGGCTATCGACAAGGCAGCCTCCGATTTGTATGCCAAGAATCCGGCGGAAGCAGTCCGGTTCCTGACCTGGTTCAGCACGACGACTGCCGATCAGGCAACTGCCCGCTGGAAGAAGCTCGGCGAGTATCTTTTAGTAAAATACATGGACGGAAACGTTAAGAAAGAAGAAAATGGCCAGTTCAAGCAAAATGGCTACGGGCTGTCCGAATATCCTGATTTCCCTGGCTACGATGAGGATTATTATCGCAGTATTGTGAAAAGTGCAGGTGACAGACTTAAAGTAAAATAATTATATTTGCGCATAATGTTGAACTAAATTAATGAGAGTATGAAGAAATTAATTGTTATGTGCATGCTGGCAATTATCAGCATGAGTGCATTTGCACAGACTCAGCAAGGACAATCGTCTTTCGGTTTTATCTTGGTTATGGGTTTAACGAGAATGGAAATGCGTTGTTGGGGTTGGATTATCGTTATAATCTGACGGATGAGGTTCGTTTGGCGCCATCTTTGTCTTATTTTGTGAAAGATGATGGTTTGAGTGCCTGGGCTATCGACGTGAATGCCCACTATGTATTCAAATTGAGTGATATGTTCGGTTTCTATCCTTTGGCAGGTCTTGACCTTTCATTCTGGAAAGTAAGTTTGGGTAATAGTGCAAGTCTGAATAAGACTCGTTTAGGAGCCAATATCGGTTTAGGAGGTGAAGTATATGCAACCGATCAGTTGAGTGTCGGTTTGGAATTCAAATATAATATACTCAAATCCTGGGGAGACTTGAGATTATCTCAGCCGCTTTTGGCGCTTCGCATCGGATATAATTTCTGATAGATCAATTTTTACAATAAAAAAACAGAAAAGGGGATGAGCAGAAATGTTTATCCCCTTTTTTTGTTTATATTTGCGAGTGTTGTTTTTCAAACGGAGTTTGTCACTTAAATTTGATCTGAATGAAAATATTCCAGCAAGAAATATCGGAGAGTCACCGCAATGTTGTCAAAGGACAGCATGTAAGAGGACTATTATGCGAACACAAATGGTTCGTACTCGGTGAAAATGGCGTAGATGAGATTTTGACGTTTTGGGAAGACGGATTTTTGACAATCTCGAACAAGGGTAAAAAGAGGAAAGGAACCTGGCGATATAACTCCTATAACCAATCGGTGCATCTGGTAAAATCGGACTTCATATGCGACCTGCGTCTTTTTTTCTGGAATAGAGTAGTATTAGTCCTGCAATTGCGTGAGGATAACGGTTATTTGTTTTTGATAAATGCCGCTTATAAGGATCGATTCGATTGCATGGTTCTGGAAGATTTTAATGCCTATGCCAGCCAATGGGAACATGAACAGGCGGCAAAAGGACAAAAAATGGAGGCATTGAAAAATTTGAAAATTGGACAAAAGATGATTCTTGAGGAGCTGGAAACAATGAGAACCAGCGGAGATTTGTCTGGGATACTAGTTACCCGTCTGGCAGAACTTTGGGCAAAAAATGAGCAAAGATTGGAAGAAGAAGTCACCAGAAAACAGAAGCGACTAAGAGAAAAACAGAAATCTGAAGTCTCACATCTACTCGCAGAACAAAAGGAAATGACGAAAAAATACTCCGGACAAGTGGTTGAACTTAAGGAACAGCTGGAGCTACAGAAGCACGAAGCTCGTGAAGAAGTGTCGCAGCTGAGAAATAAACTGATAAAAGAGTTAGATCAGAATATAGCTCTGATAGGAGAACGACGGAATTTATGGGAACAGAAAATAGATGCTCAGCGAAAGTTGAATGAATTGAAAAAGCAATTGGATAGCAGGGAGCAACCGGAACAACCGAAGCAACCGGAAGCACCGAAGCAACCGGAACCATCCGATCGATTGGAACAACTGATTTTGACGATTAAGCAAGATATCTTTGGACTGATGAAAATGAAAGTAAAAGATTATATACGATTCAGAAGTTTAGATATAGGCATTGAAATGGATATAGCGTTGGATAAAGACAAGAAATATAAAAAGATGTTCATGACAAAAATAATTGTGATCACATCATTGGCTGTTTTGGTACTATTCCTGTTACCTTATTTATGGAATATCATTTATTATGATAATCTTGGAGATTATCTCGAGATTTTATTATATACCTCTTTTTTATTTATTGGGGGAGCTTTTACGATACTCGCCTATTACTTTTTCAACTTGAGTGAAGACAGTTATAAAGTAAAATTAAAGGGAAAGATCGAAGAAGAACATAATAATGATTTTATGGATAGTTTGATGCCTTGAGAAATGCTTTCCCGGTTTGGGAAACGGCTTTACACCCTTGCAAAGTAGCTTTCCCGGTTTGGGAAACGGCTTTACACCCTTGCAAAGTACTTTCCCGATTTGGGAAACGGCTTTACACTCTTGCAAAATGCTTTCCCGGTTTGGGAAACGACTTTACACCCCTGCAAGATACTTTCCCGACTTGGGAAACGATTTTACATCTTCTTGGAAATTGTTTTGACAAAACAGTTATCTTTTGAAATATAATGCTTACCTTGCCCTCGTTAACAAAAAATAGAAATCATGGGAACATACTTAAAATTCACCGATTTTTCTGCAAATAATTTCAACAACGCCGAGTACCTCAGTTTTCTCCGCCGTTTTCGTGCCCTCCTTCCGTTCCCGGAGCAGGGTGGCGACCGACCCGAAATCGAAAGTCTCAGCGTCAATGAATCGAACGGTGTCCCTGCATTGGGCGTTTCGGCCGCTCAACTTACTGCCCTCGATGCAGTGATCGACCAACTCACCGATCTGAACAACCAGAGCCGTATCAGCCAGGAAACTGAAACGTTGAACGACACTGACAAGCAACGCGACAACGTTGCCGTCTATGCTTTGAACCGGATAAACAATTCCGCTACCCTGCCACTCCAGGCAGAACAGGAAGCCGGTAAGTTTCTGCGGAACGTAGTGAAACCATATACCGGAATCGCACGCCTCCCGCTCAATCAGGAAACAGAAACGATCAAAGGACTCTTGGTCGATCTGAGAAAACCTGAAAATGCATCTGCCGTACAGGCTTTGAGCCTGACCCCTTATTTGAATGAACTGGAACGTTTGAATAATCTATATGAATCACTGGTGGCCCAACGTGCTGCCGAACGTCTGGCTAGTAGTGTAGACAACAGTAAGATCGTGCGTGCCCAAGGTGATGATATTTATGACGATATAACCTCGCTGGCTTTTGCCTGGAGCCTGGCGAATCCTTCGGACGAAGCTACTGCTTTTATCCGCAATGTCAACGCTCTGATATCCGATGCGCAGACAGCCTACAACCAGCGTATGGGACAGAAGAGAAAGAAGGAAAGCGACCGACCGGAGATTGAATAAACTGGGTAAGGTTGCGGTTAAGCCCGTTTTTACATAGGCTGCCGCAACCTCTTTTTTTATTTTATTTCATTACCACTTCAGATAATCCTCGAAAGTAACCTTTTCGAAGTTCGGAATCACTTCATATACTTTATCCTTCAATGATTCTTCCGGGTTGGTGGTGCTCAGGCCGATAACCCGCATGCCGGCAGCCGTTCCCGCTTGTATGCCGGCAAATGAATCTTCAAAAACGAGGCAGTCGGCAGGGGAGACATGCAGGTCGTCTGCGGCCAGCAAGTAACACATCGGGTCAGGTTTCCCCTTCGTGATGCGGTCTGCGGTCACGATTGTATCGAACATGTTTTCCAGATGATGCAGTTTGAATGCCCGTTCAACCTTTGTATTGTCCGAGCTGGTGACCAATCCCATCTGTACACCGTTCTTTTTCAGCAGGTGCAGAAATTCTAGGGAGCCGGGCATGGCGGGCAGGGGCATGGTGCTTTCGTATTCGGTCGATTCTTTGATGATCATCTGACGAAATTCTTCCGTGCGGTCGGAAAAATACTTTTCGATGATATAGGGGAGTGTAGTGCCTTTGATGACAGCAGCGAAGTTGTCGATACCTGTTCCGTAGCGTTCGCCTGCTTCATTCCAGAAAATATCGTAAATGGGTTCTGTGTCGACCAGCACGCCGTCAAAGTCAAAGAGAGCCGTTTTTAATTTCATAAAAATACCTTTATTGATTACATTTTGCACGCAAAGATAAGGCTATTCTTTGAAAAAGCTTCTACCTGTTGTAAAATAGCAACACTTTTGCTGTGCATTTATGAATAATATTTTATCTTTGTGCCCGTACACATGTGTTAGTTGACAGACCAGTAAAACAATTTTCTTATTTATAATACCTAAAAGAAAAACAGAATGAAAGCATCTTTGAAGTTAGCAGCCCTGTCTCTCGCGCTGCTTTGTTCCTGTCAGTCGAATGACGGCTGGGAAAAGTTATTCAATGGTAAAGATCTTACCGGTTTCAAGCAATTGAACGGCGAAGCGCCCTACCGGGTGGAAGACGGCTGTCTGGTCGGAACTTCGGTGACGGGCCAGCCGAACAGCTTTATGGCTACCGAACAGGAGTATGGCGATTTTATCCTGGAATTTGAAGCTCTCTGCGACCCGGCATTGAACTCCGGTGTGCAGTTCCGCAGCGAAAGCCGTCCGGATTACCAGAACGGGCGTGTGCATGGCTACCAATGTGAAATGGATCCTTCCGACAGAGCATGGAGCGGAGGTGTTTACGACGAGGCACGCCGTGTTGGCTGGTGACGCTCGTCGATAACAAACCGGGACAAGCCGCCTACAAAAAGACAGATTGGAATAAATTCCGTATCGAAGCGATCGGCAACAATATCCGCATCTGGCTGAACGGCGTGAACACCGCCAATCTCTATGACGACGAAACAGCCAAAGGCTTTATCGCATTCCAGGTGCATGGCATCGGAAAGAATACCGATCTGGAAGGAAAAGAAATCAAATGGCGTAATATCCGTATAAAGACGGAGAACCTGGAAGCCGAACGCATGCAGGGCACATTAGCTCCTGAAGTGAACCGCGTCCCCAACTACCTGACGGATGCTGAAAAAGCGGACGGATGGAACCTCCTGTTCGACGGACAGACAACTACAGGCTGGCGTGGCGCCCATAAAGAGGCCTTCCCGGATCATGGCTGGAAAGTGGAAGACGGACAGTTGATCGTCTTGAAATCCGGTGGTGGCGAGTCTACCAACGGAGGTGATATCGTGACCGATAAAGAATATGCAGCATTCGAGTTAAGCCTGGAATTTAAAATCACTCCGGGAGCAAACAGCGGAATCAAATATTTCGTGACGGAAGCAGAAAAACCTAGCGGCTCCGCCTATGGCCTCGAATACCAGATATTAGATGACAAACTGCATCCGGATGCCAAACTCTACACAACGACTCCCGGCAGCCGCACCCTGGCAAGCCTTTACGACATGATGCCGGCCGGTAACAAACGTTTCAACGGTGTGGGCAACTGGAACCAGGCTGTCCTGAAAGTATTCCCCAATAACCATGTGGAACATTGGCTGAACGGCTTTAAAACATTGGAATACGATCGTGGTTCGGATGCTTTCCGCGAATTGGTGAAAGGTAGTAAATATGCTGCCCCGTCTTATAACGAGGCAGGACGTTTCGGTGAAGCTCCCCAGGGACATATCCTGTTACAGGATCATGGCGACGAAGTTGCTTTCCGCAGTATCAAAATCAAAGAATTAAAATAATCTTATTTTACACGGAGGAAGCTACACAGGACAACCGGGCGGCGCACTTCGTGATGATACGTTCAGAGGAGGTCAATATATTAAAAGTATATTGGCCTTCGTAATTTTTAAGGACAACCTCCAGGTCGCTGGAAGTTGCAAAGAAAAATCCTTCTTCCGGCATCTCCTGTTCGAAATTGTGGAAGCGGTTGCCGAGATAGAAATTAAGCCCGTACAGGTTCCTGTATTTCTTGAGATTATTCATAACGAACATATTGTTCTCATTCAGCGGATATTCTTTCATTACCTTTTCCGCAAAAGGACGGGCAGAACCATCCTGGCGGATACCCCGCATGATAACCCCGTCGATCAGTAAATTGATCGTAAAACTCAGGGCGATTGTCGCATACAGGATCTTGATGTTTATCTTTTTGAACATCTGGTAAAGCACCGTCAGCAGCGCCACCAAAACGACGATAACAATGCAAACCGTCAGTCCGTAACTGAAAGAAAATATGTTGCTGACAGCTTCGACCTGTGCCAGGGTAGAGGTACGGCTTGTGTACTGGGAAGCAATAGCCACGGGGTCGATAACACCGATCATCGTCAATCCGATGGCAATCAGTACTACGGTAGTGACCGATGCCAGGAAGGCTGCGAAGATACGGGTTACCTTTGTCCTGTATTCCGTGATATAGATGGCGTATTGTGCCAGGAATATTGCGATGAACGGATAAGCCGGCATCAGGTATACGCTTCTCTTGCTGGAAGGGATACTATAAAAGAAGATGATGCAAACCAATGCTACCAGGCTGAACAGTTTTTCCTTTTCCATGGAAAGAATATTATTCCAGCTGTCTTTCAGCACTTGTTTGAACGATCCTTTTTTTCTCTGCCAGTTCAAACCGAAGAGGGAGAAGAAAAAGAAGATGGTCCAGGGAATAAATCCGGCAGCCAGCGTCATAAAGTTATACCATACGCCATTCTCGTGTCCCAGGTCATAATTGATATCGGGCGTATTGAGATGGAAGAAACGTCCGAAGTTTTCGGCAAGTACGACATCGAGAAATTTATCCCCTCCCTGTTTCCAGGCTGCGATATACCACAGCAGAGGCAGGAACAGAGACGAAACGCCGATATAAAGTAGTGCCTTGAAGATTGTCAGCAGGCTGTATTTACGAAGCATCAGCAGATAAGCACCGAACACGAATAGAGGCAAAATAACTCCTACAGGCCCTTTAGTCAGAACCGCACACCCCAACAATACCGGGATAATAACCGGCAGACCTTTTAACTCCAGCCGGTCTTCCCATCGGAACAACTGATAGAGGCCGATGACAATGAATGTCGTCAGTAGCATATCGACACGGGTAGTCATCGCCGCTCTGTGCATTTCAATGCACGTGAGTAGTAGGAGAGTAGCTATAAACGCCTGCTGGAATTTTATCCTTCGCCCGAAAAACATGAGCGTGCATCCCATCAGGCAGATAAAAGCGATTGTAGACGGCAGGCGAGAGGTAAACTCCGATACGTATCCCTGCGGATAAGAGAAAGCAGCCATCAGCCAGTGTGCCATCGGCGGCTTATAGGCAAATTCGTTGGCATAAACCTGGGGTAATATCCAATTGCCTGATTCAAGCATGGATATGGCAACAGATGCTTCACGCGGCTCTCCTTTAGTGGAGAAATCACCCAAGCCGATCCAGGGAAGCACGGAGATTATACAGATTATAATAATCATTGTTACCGGCTTTTGCAGGTAGAGATATTGTAATGTCGGTGTACGCATATTCTTTTTGTAAGAGGACTAAACCAGTTAATGTCGTTATATCAGTTTGCAAAAGAACGATTTTTTGCGGACTTTTTCCTCATTTTTGATAACTTTTTATGTCCCTAAAGATTCTTTGATGGAAGAACGTATGACTTCCGCATCCTCTTTGTTTTCTTTCAGAATGGAAAGAACGAAGTTTAAATAACTTTCCTTGTTACTGATACCGCAGAAGTTACATACACGGCTTTGCGGCAGCATCCCCTTTTGATTATACACACGAAGGATATTCTTGTAATCTCCCGTTTCGATGTACTGGTTGAATTTATCTTTTATCCCATTGTATATTTCATCGACATGGACGTTGTAGCGGATGCTTTCCACATGCTCGGTCAGTTGTTCGACGGTCGTTATCTTGCGGTCGACCGTTGTTTCCAGTTTCTTGCGGACGCGGTGTTTGGCATGCAGGATAACCTGGCTTTCGAGGTCCTTCTCAAAGAGTTTAATTACATTTTCCTTTACCTGGGTAAATACGACATCGGGATCTTTCATCATACGGCGTGCCACGGTGCGTATCACCGGTTCAAGCATCAGCAGGTTTTCCACTTCGGCTACGTCGGGAACGAAGATATGCTGGTCATGCAGATAGTCGATCTCTCCCTGCGTACGGCGGTCGCGGTCTACGATCCCCATGGATTCCAGCGTATGGAAGTCCTGCAACTGCCGGAAAGCCTTTGTCGTTTCAATCACCTTTTGGCAGCCACCCATCGGCTTGACCATATAATCGGGGAAGATCAGCGGGTAGAGGCGGTTGTCGATACTGTTGGAGTCGGTCCCTTCGATGAACAGGATCGGCTTGCGGCTCCCGAGGATATCTATATATACTTCTTCGGGAAGGCTGTCGCTGTTTTCTATCAGTTGGTAGTCCCAAACATGGGCGTCGGCATTGTAGTCCCTGATCCATATCCGCTTGCCTTCCGGGCGAGAAGTGGCAAAGTCGATATCGTGCGTCAGATAAACGAATGTGCAGTCGGGACGCATAGCTTCGATCTCATCCCAAAGCAGGTTCTTGATCGAGTTGTGAAGCAGTATTTCCGGTTCTTCGATCACCAGCAGTTCGTTGGGACGGGCACAGAGTACGGCGCCTATCAGGTAGAAGACGATCTTCTCTCCGTCACTCATTCTGCCGGCCGTATAAGAATCGCCGTCGCGGCTGGTGGAAGCTAGTTCAATAAAGCCGGACTTCCTGACCAGGCGGTTATGTGGGAACATTTTCTCCCAGATGGCCTGTATACGGTCTATTTTGGTAACGGGCGGTTCCAGGTCCGGGGTCAGCTTGCAGGCTTCCTTATAGTTTACTGCCGCCTCAAATTCTTCGCTTTGCAGGTGGAGGATCAGTTTTTCGTATTCTGAAAGGCGGGGCATGAAGATACGTTCTGCGATCATCGATTGCAGGCGTGCCAGTTCATTGCCTTCGACAGGCACAGGTTCTTCACTGCTGATAAACAGGGAGTGCATGCCGGATATCTTTTTACTGTTGTCGGAGTAACGCTCCAGCAGATCTCTGCCGAACGAACTTTTGCCGGCACCATTTGCCCCGATAACGACCAGCACATTAGTGTCGAGCACGATCGTTTCGGAGGCATTCAACTTGGAAGGGAGAGTGAGTTCCATACAGGTACTGATTTATTTTACTCCCAAAGGTAATTAAATTATTCGTATTCTATAGCTTGGGCGATCTTTTTGACGGAGTAAAAATCTGTAAATGGCAAACCAATGATTAAGATCAAAGATATCATTTACAGACTTTTCTTCATATTTATTTTTAGTTATTAAAGTGATAACTGCCCGAACCTATCTCGATTTCCGTATAGGAGGCAGTGTCATTCACCCTCCTGACACCCGGTTGGTTGGATTGTTTGATCCGGAACTCTTTCGGTATCCGTACGACGGCAGAGGTATTACCGGGGATTGTAATATCCCAGCTGAAAGTACCGTTTTCTTTTTTCCAGGCACTTTTGATCTCTCCGTAGACTGATTCGTAGGAGGCCGAAACGGCATTCAGCCCTTCGGGAAATACCGGAGCCATGATCAGCTTTTTATAAGCGACGGATTCCGGAGCGCATTTGATTCCAGCCAGGTCTTCGTAGTACCAGATGACCAGGTCGCCCAATAACATGACATGGTTGGCGGAATTCATGGCAGGGTCGGCGGTATCTCCGTTCCAGAGTTCCCAGATGGTGGTGGCACCTTTCTTTGCCATGTATCCCCAACTCGGGTAGGTGTCGTTTGTCGCAATCTTCCAGGCCATATCTACCCGGCCGTATTCTGTGAGACCGCGCATCAGATGCTGGATGCCCAGGACACCGGTACTGACATGGCCGCCGAAGTCTCCCTCCGTTTTCTTGACAATGTTGACAAACACTTTTTCTTCATATCCTTTCGGAACGAGTCCTAAACGTAATGACAGGATGTTGGCTGTAACCGTATTGTTACCGTATTGGGCTGTTTCCGGATGGAAGTATTTCGCGTTGTAGGCTTCTTTCATCTTTGCTGCCAGTTCCTGATAGGTTGCAATATCGTTTTCCTGTCCGCTTAACCGGGCAAATTCGCTCATCATATTCAGCAGGCTGTAATACATGGTGGTGGACAGGATAGCACCGTCAGTCTTACGGGCCGGGTCCTGCGAATGAATTAACTCCTGTGATTCCGGGGGCATACACCAGTCGCCGTAAGTGTCTTTTACGATGATATAATCCTGCATGGCTGTTTGCTGCATGTGTTCCATCCAGCGTTTCATAGACGGGTAATGTCTGATGATGGCACTCTTATCTCCGAACTGGCGGTATAAGAGGTTGGCTACATAGAAATAGGCGGCAGGCCAGGTGACATCGTCGTTGTATATCGTCCAGTAACGGGGAGATACGTCGGAGATGCTTCCTTTCGGGCTTTGGGAGTCTTCGATATCCTGCAACCATTTATTATACAGGAGGGCGTTGTTGAAGATGAATGCTTCCCCGTAAGCTCCGGTTACACGGTCTCCCAGCCATCCGTGGCGTTCGTCGCGCTGCGGACAGTCGGTTGGCATGCCCCGGTAATTGCCGCGAATACCCCAATAGGCATTTTTATAGATCTGGTTCACCAGGGGGTTGGAAGTTTCAACTTTCCGGTCGTTTTCATTTTGTCATAGATTACTTTTCCGGTAAAGGCGGATAATTCCGGCTTATAGTCAAGTCCTGAAATCTCAACGAAACGGAATCCGTAATAGACAAATATCGGTTCCCAGCTGAACTGACCGTCGCGGGCCGGGGTATATATATCGGTCACATTGGCACTACGCAGGTTTGCCAGGTAAAGCGAACCGTCTTCCTTGAGTAATTCAGCAAATTTCATGGTGACAGGTTGATCTTTCTTTCCTTTCAGGCTGACAGCCAACCTGCCGACCATATTCTGTCCCATATCGATAATATATTTGCCGTCCGGTCTTTCGGTGATGCTGACCGGCTTGATTTCTTCCTGGATACGGAGGTTCGGATTTGACTGTACGGTTAATTTACCGGCGGGAGTTGTCATGACATCTGTCGTGAGCCATTTGGAGTCGTCGAAACCATTTTTGTTCCAACCGCTTAGTTCCAGGCGGGCGTCATATTCTTCGCCGTCAAATTCGTTGTTGGCGATGATCGGGCCTTTGGAGGTTACTTTCCATGAGGTATCGCTGACTATGACGGTTTGCGAGCCGTCGGCATACTCGATTTCCAGTTGTGCAAGCAGGGAGGGCAGAGTTTCCTGTCGGTCTCTCATTGCGAAATAACGACCGTTACCTAAGGCAACGCCTATTGTATTTTTATCTTTTGACAACAGATTTGTCACGTCATATACATTATAATATACACGGTTGGGATACCAGGATGGTCCGGGCGCGAAAATATCTTCGCTAACGGGCTTCCCATTGATATAGGATTCGGAAAAACCAAGGCCGGAAATGTATAGAACAGCTTTCTGAACCGGTTTATCCGCAACAAACTCTTTGCGGAGATAGCGGGCGGCAAGACGTGTTTTCCCTTCTTTCGTCTCTCCGGGGTTGGAAAGATTGTTTTCTCCGATCCAGGTTGCTTTCCAGTCGGAAGGATTGAGCAAGGTCATCGACCAGGTGTTTATCGGGCTCCAATCCGTTGAACCTTGATTCGTATTGGCTTTAATGCGCCAATAATATTGTTTTCTGGATTGTAACGGATTGCCTCCGTAGGGGATGAGTATGGACTCATCGCTTTTCACTTCACCGCTGTCCCAAAGCAGTTCTTTTCCGTTTTTCAGGTTATCGGGAGATTCGGCAACCTGTATCTGATAGGAGGTCTGCATGAGATCGGGTGATCCGGAAGAGATTTTCCACATAAAGCGGGGCTGTGATACACCAATGCCTACCGGGTTTTCTTTCATTTCAACCCGAAGATCTTTGATACTGACCGTATGGCCGGAAGTACATCCTGCCAGTATGATAACCAGGACGGCCAATAAGGGGGAGAAGGTTAATTTCATCTGCATTCGTATTAAGTTAGGTATAGACCGGAATAATATATATTCCTTTATTTTACAAAATTAGGGCTTTGGGTGTAGGCTCTAGTTCTAATTTTGACTTTTTTACTTTATAAAATGATACCTTCATATATGTAGATAAAAAGCGTGTAAAATTTGATATATTTCCCTCCTTCTTTAGTCGGTTTTTCAGTACTTTCCAGTGTAGTAGTGTGTAGACTATAATACGTCAAAGAGGATACACCATCATGGCATATCCTCTTGAATAGTTATTGTTTTTTATTCTATGTTGCTTAATAAGCCCGTGCAAACAATACGCGCTGTGCGGAAGGTTTGCCGGTAACCATACACTTACCCGGTGTTTTGTCGCCTTCCAATGGGATACAACGGATAGTTGCTTTGGTTTCGTTCTTGATCTGCTCTTCTGTTTCAGGAGTACCATCCCAGTGAGCCATGATGAACAAGCCTTCTTCTATTTTTTCCTTGAACTCTTCGTAAGTATCGACAGTTACCGTGCAAGCTGTACGATGATCGAGAGCTTTCTGGAAAATGTTCTGCTGGATTTCTTCCAACAGATTCTGTACGTATTCTTCGATACCGTCGCAAGTGATGGTTTCTTTTTCCAGCGTATCGCGGCGCATTACTTCGATCGTGTTGTTTTCCAGATCGCGTCCACCCATTGCCAGGCGTACAGGAACGCCTTTCAGTTCGTATTCAGCAAACTTCCATCCCGGTTTCTTGTTATCTGCATCGTCGTATTTAACGGAGATACCCATCTTTTTCAGTTTGGCTACGATACCGTTTACCTTTTCGCTGATCTGTGCCAACTGTTCTTCGCTGCGATAGATCGGAACGATCACTACCTGGATAGGAGCCAGGTGCGGAGGCAATACCAGACCATTATCATCCGAGTGAGACATGATCAGGGCACCGATCAGACGGGTTGAAACCCCCCATGAAGTAGCCCATGCATAATCACTCTTGCCTTCTTTGTCGATGAAAGTAACATCGAAAGCCTTACCGAAGTTCTGTCCCAGAAAGTGGGAAGTACCTGCCTGCAACGCTTTTCCGTCCTGCATCATCGCTTCGATAGTGTAGGTATCCAAAGCGCCTGCGAAACGTTCGCTGGCAGATTTTACACCTTTGATAACCGGCATTGCCATATAGTTTTCAGCAAAGTTTGCGTATACTTCCTGCATCTTTTTTGCTTCGATTTCTGCTTCTTCACGGGTAGCGTGAGCCGTGTGACCTTCCTGCCACAGGAATTCTGCGGTGCGGAGGAACAGGCGTGTACGCATTTCCCAGCGCATCACGTTTGCCCATTGGTTACATAGGATAGGCAGGTCGCGGTATGACTGAATCCAGTTACGGTATGTGTTCCAGATGATTGTTTCAGAAGTCGGACGGATGATCAGTTCTTCTTCCAGTTTAGCTGCCGGGTCGACAACTACACCTGTACCGTCATGGTTCGTTTTCAGACGATAATGTGTAACAACAGCGCATTCTTTGGCGAAACCTTCTACGTGTTCGGCTTCCTTGCTTAAAAATGATTTCGGGATCAACAGAGGGAAGTAAGCGTTTACGTGTCCTGTTTCTTTGAACATATCATCGAGGATACGTTGCATCTTCTCCCAAATAGCGTATCCGTAAGGCTTGATAACCATACAGCCACGTACAGCAGAATTTTCTGCCAGATCCGCTTTAATAACCAAATCCTGGTACCACTGAGAGTAGTTCACACTTCTCTTAGTCAGTTCTTTCAGCTCTTTTGCCATTTTCTTTAATTCTATGTTGTTTTCAATGATTTTCGAATAATGTCGGGCAAAGGTACAAAATATTTAGATTGAGTTCCAATATGCAAGACTGATATTAGAATATATTCTGATCCGAGTATAAGTTTCCATAGAAGAATGACACTTTCCGAATGATTCTTCCTTCTATGGTAAAAAGTGTTTCTACCTATAGAAACAAATGTTTCCCCATAATGAAACAACTGTTTCTATAGGATGAAACAAACAAAGGCTGTCACCTTTTCAGGGACAGCCTTTGCGCTTATTTAGATAAGAGTATTTTCTTATTTATACGGTTCGCCCTTTACAGCAGCGATACCCGGAAGAACTTTACCTTCGATAGCTTCCAGCAAAGCACCACCACCTGTAGATACATAAGAAACCTGGTCTGCGATACCGAACTTGTTAACGCAGGCAACAGAGTCGCCACCACCAACAAGAGAGAATGCACCGTTCTTTGTAGCTTCAACGATAGCGTTACCTACTGCACGTGAACCGTCAGTAAAGTTTTCAAATTCGAATACGCCTGTAGGACCGTTCCAAAGGATGGTCTTTGAATTCTTGATAACGTCAGCGTAGATTTCGATAGTCTTAGGACCGATGTCAAGACCTTCCCATCCGTCAGGAATTTCGTTTACGTCAGCATATTTAGTGTTTGCGTCATTACTGAAAGCGTCAGCAATCTTAGCGTCTACAGCCAATACCAGGTTTACACCTTTTTCTTTTGCTTTCTTCATCAGGTCGAGAGCCAGATCCAACTTATCGTCTTCAACGATAGAGTTACCGATCTTACCACCCATAGCTTTTGTGAAAGTATAAGTCATACCACCTGTTACGATCAGGTTATCTACCTTACCCAGCAGGTTTTCGATAATTTCGATTTTAGAAGAAACTTTAGAACCACCCATGATAGCTGTGAACGGACGAGTGATGTCGCTCATTACTTTATCGACAGCTTTTACTTCTTTTTCCATCAGGTAACCGAACATCTTATGGTCAGTATCGAAGTAATCAGCGATCAGCGCTGTAGAAGCGTGAGCACGGTGAGCTGTACCGAATGCATCATTTACATAGCAGTCTGCATAAGAAGCCAGTCTCTTTGTGAATTCTTTTTGGCTTTCTTTAACGGCCTTCTTGGCAGCTTTCTTTTCATCGTCTGTTGCGTCTTCAGCCAAACCTCTTGGTTTGCCTTCTTCTTCCGCATAGAAACGAAGGTTTTCCAGCAACAATGCTTCGCCCGGTTGCAATGCAGCAGCCTTAGCGCCGGCTTCTTCACCGATACAGTCGTTAGCAAACTGAACTTCTACGCCCAGCAGTTCAGAAACGTGTTTCAGGATATGTTTCAAAGAATATTTATCTGTAACGCCTTTCGGACGGCCCAGGTGTGAACCGATAATTACACTGCCACCGTCTGCCAGGATCTTCTTAAGAGTAGGAAGAGCGGCACGGATACGAGTGTCGTCTGTGATGTTGAAGTTTTCGTCCAATGGAACGTTGAAGTCAACTCTTACAAATGCCTTTTTGCCGGCAAAATTGAAATTGTCAATTGATTGCATAACTCTTGTATTTAAATTTCTGTATAAAATGTCTTTCTTAGCGCTCGCAAACTTACATAAAAATATTTTATTTCAGTGTTACATTTACATAATAATTCGGTCTATTTAGCATCCGAATGGCGTCTTCTGGTTTTGTCTATATATAATGTATAGAGTACTGAACTTTCTGTTGTCGCCAACAAGAGAAGGTTTTAAAGGAAGAAGGACCTGCGTAATAGTTTTTTTTTAACACTTTTAATGATTGCTAATAATCACAGTTTATATATTTGTCATCAGCTAATTAAGTAATCATTTTTGTATACTCTATAAAAATCATTATGAAAATGCAAATTAACTGTTTAAACCTACTATTGGTACTGTTATTGGGTGTTATCCCTTGTAAGATCCACGCTACGGACACAAAAGAGAGCGTGATGTTGTACACTCCCTACACAAAGATTTCTGTTCCGCCGGGAGAGTCGATTGATTACAGTGTTGACGTCATCAACAAGAGTGATGAAGTGAAGAATGCGACAATTTCCGTGGAAGGAATGCCTCGGGGATGGAGTTATGAGGTGAAGTCCGGAGGTTTTACAATCAGTCAGTTGTCGGTCTTGCCGGATGAAAAGAAAAATTTCTCTTTAAAGGTCGAAGTACCGGTGAAAGTGAATAAAGGTACTTATAATTTTACGGTCTCTGCCGACGGAATGGCGAAACTCCCGCTTACGATTACCGTCTCCAAGCAGGGAACTTACCAGACCGATTTCACGACTACGCAGCCGAATATGGAGGGAAATTCCAAATCAACATTTACATTCAACGCAACGATCAAGAATCGTACAGCGGAGCAGCAACTCTATGCTTTGACAGCCGATGTACAGCGGGGATGGAATGTGGTATTCAAGCCGAATTATAAGCAGGCAACATCTGCACAGGTAGAACCTAATGCAACCCAGAATATAACTATCGACGTCAACCCGCCGGCTAATGTTGCAGCAGGAAGTTATAAAATACCTGTTCATGCCTCGACGGGTTCCACTTCTGCCGATCTGGACCTGGAAGTGGTAGTAACCGGTTCTTATGAAATGGAATTGACTACTCCTAGAGGTTTGCTCAGTTCTGATATAACAGCCGGTGAGACGAAACGGATCGATCTGGTTGTGAAAAATACCGGTTCTGCCGAACTAAAAGATATAGAGCTTTCTGCCAGCAAACCGGTAGACTGGGAGGTTACTTTCGAACCGGCAAAAGTGATGAAGCTGGGAGCCGGACAGACTACAAACGTTGTTGCTACAGTAAAGGCTTCTAAAAAGGCTCTTCCCGGAGATTATGTAACAAAGATGACTGTCAAGACTCCGGAGGTAAATGCTACAACCGATTTTCGTATTTCCGTAAAAACTCCGATGATCTGGGGCTGGGTTGGTGTTCTGATCATTGTTTTGGTATTGGGAGGCGTCTATTATCTGTTCCGCAAATATGGAAGGAGGTAAGCCATGGGTCAACCAGTTATTGAACTTACCGGACTGACAAAAAAGTATGGTGGTTTTACTGCGGTAAATGATTTGAACCTGATCATTAATAAAAAGGACATATTCGGATTACTGGGGCCTAACGGAGCTGGAAAGTCTACAACGATCCTGATGATGCTGGGACTGACTGAACCGACTTCGGGTTCTGTGAAAGTATGTGGAGTAGATTCTACCACGCACCCGATAGAAGTAAAACGGATAGTTGGCTATCTGCCGGAAGATGTCGGGTTTTATGACGACATGACCGGGATAGAGAATCTGGTATATACGGCTCAGCTGAATGGTATTCCGAAGAAGGATGCAAAGGAAAAAGCTGTTCAATTGCTTGAAAGAGTCGGTCTGATGAATGAAGGGAATAAGAAAGCCGGTAAATATTCGCGGGGTATGCGTCAGCGTTTAGGCTTGGCAGATGTCCTGATTAAAGATCCGGAAGTGATCATTCTGGACGAACCGACATCTGGAATAGACCCTGCCGGTGTCCGTGAGTTTATGGACCTGATTCATCAGCTGAGTCATGAAGAAGGGCTGACGGTGCTGTTCTCTTCCCATCATCTGGACCAGGTTCAGCAGGTCTGTAACCGTGTCGGTCTGTTCAGCAGTGGTAAACTATTGGCCGACATTGAACTGACGGAGCAACAGAAGAAAGAGCACGGACTCGATGATATTTATAATCATTATTTCGAAGGAGGTAAAGGTCATGAATAGAATATATCATCCTTTTGGGTAATTGTGAATAAAGAAGTTTCCGATCATATGAGAAGCTGGCGTTTTATTATCATGATCGTCCTTATTGCATTGACTTGTATGGGGTCGTTATATACTGCTCTGACTAATATCGGAGACTCTATCAAGCCTAATGACCCAGACAATGCGTTCCTTTTCCTGAAACTGTTTACCGTTTCGGATGGAACTTTACCTTCTTTTGTTGTCTTTATCAGCTTCCTGGGGCCTTTGCTGGGGATTGCGTTAGGATTCGATGCGATCAATTCTGAACAAAACAGAGGTACATTGAGTCGTATCCTGTCTCAACCTATCCATCGTGATTACCTGATTAATGCCAAATTTGTCGGGGCATTGATTGTTATTGGCATCATGTTGTTTTCTTTGGGATTCTTGGTGATGGGATTCGGATTGATAGCGATCGGTATTCCTCCGACGGCGGAAGAGTTTTTGCGGATGGTGTTCTTTATCATTGTCAGTATCTTCTATGTTGCTTTTTGGCTGAACCTGTCGATATTCTTTTCCATACAGTTCCGTCAGGCTGCGACATCTGCACTGGCTTGTGTGGCCATTTGGTTATTTTTCAGTGTGTTCTATAATATGATCATCAATCTGATAGGGAAAGCACTCAGTCCTTCCGGATTTGCCAGCGATTACCAGATAATCAGCTATCAGCGCTTTATGCTTAACCTGTTGCGCTTCGCGCCGAGCCAGTTGTTCAGCGATGCAACGACTACCTTGCTGATGCCTTCTGTCAGAAGTCTGGGACCGTTGACGATGGAACAGGTGCATGGGGCTATCCCCAGTCCGTTGCCTTTAGGCCAGAGCCTGATCGTTGTCTGGCCGCAGCTGACAGGGTTGATTGCAGCGACAGTTGTTTGTTTTGCCTTGTCTTACGTTTCTTTTATGAGAAGGGAAGTTCGTTCCCGTTAATTCGATTAATATCAGAAAAGGCTCTTACCTGTGTTTGGGATAAGAGCCTTTCTTTAATAGTTATATCTTTGTTTATGCAGTTTCCAGTTTGAACCGCAGGCGTAACCGTCCGTCAGTATAATCGTAATTCAATAGTTTAAACCGCCCTATTTCAGAAGTGTTGCTGACATGTGCACCAATACATGCACAGGCATCATAATCTCCGACACGAACAATACGTAATGTCTCACTTGCATCTTCCGGTAATTTACTGAGATCGACAATGGCTCCGGCTTCCGCTTTCGGAATAAATTCGATCGTTACAGGCAGATGCTGTTCTATTACTTCATTTATCCGGCGTTCTACTTCAGCCATCATTTCAGCGGTAGGCGCTTCCGATAATTCATAATCGCACTTGCTCTTTTTCCTTTCTATATGGGCATTCTTCGAACGCGGACAACCAAACATGCGAACCATCGTCTGATTTAAAATATGTTCGGCTGTGTGCATCGGGGGATATTCAGCCTTATTATGTTCGTTTAATTGAATTTCTTGTTCCATCTTAATTATTTTAATTGATTAAATTAACTACTACTTTTACCAAGTGAAGTGGTATGTGCAAATTATGCACATGTGACATCCTTTTTAAGGATACTATACACATGAATATCCGTATATTCACCGGAAGAAAGTAATTCTCCGTCACGTTCTGTTCCTTCCAGTGTGAAGCCTAAACGTTGAGGAATGGCGTTGCTGGGTTGATTGCCAACAGCACATCGTATCTGGATGCGGTTGAAATCTTTTTCAAAGAACGCCCATTGGCAGAGATAATGGACGGCCCGTGTAATAACACCTTTTCCCCGAAACTCCGGAAGCAGCCAGTATCCTATTTCCGTACGATGGTTTGCTCGGTCTGAGAAATGAAAACCGATCAGACCACAGATCGCAAAGCCTTTTTCAATGATATATACGACATCCCGTTCTCTATAAGGCACTTTTAATGTAGATTCCAGGAATGACTGTTCATCCGCAACACTGTTTAAGCCATCGACAAACGGTAGCCAGATCCGTAAATCCTCACGATGTTTATCTATCGCTTCGTATATGATTTCTGCATCTTCATAAATAGCTTCCCGGATCGTATAACCCGGAATCCCGAAAGAAGAGGAGTGGGGGCGGATGCTTTTTTCAAACGCTTTGCGTTTATCTCCCCTGTAAGGAACTTCTCCAGAGTAACTGAATCCCAAAGAATCTATTAAGCGGAGCATATACTGATTGTCGAAGTTGGTGTCGATGCGAAATTCATAGATGCCCTTGTTCTGGCTTACTTCTTCCGCCTGCAACATAAAACGTTTCGCCAATCCTTGATGTTTCATCTCATCGGCTACGGCCAGTCGGTGAACCACCATGTAAGGAAGATCATTTGTCCATTTACCGTCGATTTCTTTGTAGGCAGGCTCTCCGTCGAAAGAAATAACGCCATAAGTGACAGCTATATTTTCTTTATTACAAAAGACATATCCGTTTCCCGATTGAATATCTTTGGCAATGTTTTCAAGTGCCGGATAATTCTCATCCCATTGATGGCTGTTCAACCGTCGCATTTGCGCTTTGGCTTGTCCGATGATTTCCCAGATACGTGCTATATCTGCTTCTTTTGCTTTCCGGAATAGTAAATCTGAATTGTCCATATTATATCATTATATTTCAGTGGATGCAAATATAATGATATATTTCGGGCAACAGGATATTTTTTGAGGAAGTGGCGTTCAGAAAGAAAAAGAGCCTGTCTATCCGGAGTAGGATAAAGACAGGCACTTCCTGTTTGATTGATAATTAGAATTCGTAGTGGAAACCGAAAGTCAGGTCTTCAGAACTCAGGCTGATACCGGATGTACTGTTGGCATATTTATAATCATCGCGATAACCGGCGAATCCGTATTTAGCGACAAATGTCAGGTTCTTGCATATTTCAAGTGCAATACCCGGTTTGATACCGATTTCGAAACCGTTGACGCTATCGTAGCTTTCTCTTTTATAGGTGGAGATACCAACACCACCGTCCAGGAATAAACGGACAATACCTTTTTCGAAGAATGAAAAACGGGCATAAGGAGCGAAATTAAACGCATTAGCCTTGTTCTCGTCCGATTTGAAATGTGTATAACCGATCTCTGCTGCAATAGCCCAGTTTTCGTTCAGGTTATAACCGACTTCTGGTGCAATAGAAAAATTGGTAACATCGGCGTTCTTGTCGTGAGTAAGATTGAATGAACCACCTACATAAACCTGTGCATCAGCACTGATGATTGCCATAAATGCAACCACCAAAGTAAAAATTAACTTTTTCATCTTTGCTTGTATATTAAACGTTATATGTAAACGGGCGCAAAGATATACAAAAATAAACATATGTTGTACGGCATAAATATTTTATTGTTTGTCTTGCTAATTACAGAATATCCTTAACTTTGCCGCCGTAACAATTAACAAAAAGCATTATGTCAGTTGCAAAGAGGGATTTAGATGATACAAGAAAGGTGACGACACATCGCCTGATGGAAATGAAACAACGTGGAGAAAAAATTTCTATGTTGACGGCTTACGATTATTCTATGGCTAAACTGATCGATCAGGCTGGTATGGATGTTATTCTTGTCGGCGATTCAGCATCGAATGTAATGGCCGGTAATGTAACAACGCTTCCTATCACATTGGATCAGATGATTTACCATGGTAAATCGGTTATGAAAGCAGTACAGCGTTCATTAGTGGTAGTTGACCTGCCTTTCGGTACATACCAGGGAAACTCCAAAGAGGCTTTGGCTTCCGCTATCCGTGTCATGAAAGAGACGCATGCCGACTGTATTAAACTGGAGGGAGGTAGTGAAATAAAAGAATCTATCGAACGTATCCTTTGTGCAGGTATTCCTGTGATGGGACACTTGGGTTTGACTCCGCAGTCTATTAATAAGTTCGGTACTTATACCGTCCGTGCCCGTGAAGAAGCAGAAGCACAGAAGTTGATTGACGACGCTCATCTGTTGGAAGAGATCGGATGTTTCGCCATCGTGCTGGAAAAGATTCCGGCAGAACTGGCTGCACGTGTTGCTTCCGAACTGAGCATACCTATTATCGGTATCGGTGCCGGTGGAGGTGTAGACGGTCAGGTTTTGGTTATGCACGATATGTTGGGAATCAATATGGGATTCTCTCCGCGTTTCCTTCGCAGATATGCCAATATCGGAGAAGAAATCACTCGTGCTGTCCAGGCATACATCGAAGATGTGAAGACACAGGACTTCCCGAATGAGAAGGAACAATATTAGAAATAATTGAGTTATCAATTTGTAGTGACGGGAGTAACTATTTCCCTTCTTGAGAGGGGAACCAGTTACAACCAGTTGCTATAAATATCTGATTAATTTATGAAATCTCATCTACTGATCGGAGCCGCATCGTCAGGAAGCGGTAAGACAACATTTACACTCGGTTTGCTTCGGGCGTTGAAGAACCGGTATGGAAAAGTCCGGCCGTTCAAATGTGGTCCGGACTATATCGACACGCGCCATCATAAAATGGCCGCCGGCTGTCCTTCCATCAATCTGGATAGTTTCATGATGTCCGAACAACATATACGTGATTTGTATCGACGCTATACTTCGGTAGCCGATTATGCAGTAACCGAAGGCGTGATGGGGCTTTTTGACGGATACGATGCTATGCAGGGAAGTAGTGCTGAAATCGCGCGTACATTAAATATACCTGTCGTCCTGATTGTAAACGCAAAAAGTACAGCCTATTCCGTTGCCCCTTTGCTGTACGGTTTCAAAAACTTCTATAAGGAGATAAACATTGTTGGAGCCGTTTTCAATTTTGTAGCTTCCGAAACTCATTATTCCTTTTTGAAACAAGCCTGTGAAGATGCCGGTGTCGAAGCGTTAGGATACCTTCCCAAACAGGCCGACGTAGAGATACCGAGTCGCCATCTGGGCTTAACCCTGGATGAGGCATTTTGTTTTGATACATTTGCCGACCGTGTAGCCGCCCTGGTAGAGAAACATGTCGATATCGACAGACTATTGGCATTGACCGCCTGCCAACCTGTTTCTAACTCTCATATTGTTCAGCCTGAACAAACGCTACCTTCTCCTTTGAAAATCTTGATCGCTCGTGATGCCGCCTTTAATTTTGCGTATGAGGAGAACATTCAATTGTTGCACAGGCTGGGAGAAGTTTCCTTTTTCAGTCCGCTTCACGATTCCGTATTACCGGAATCCGATTTTGTTTACTTGCCCGGAGGCTATCCCGAATTATACCTTTCCGGTTTATCATCAAACCGTTCCATGCTTCAATCCGTCCGCGATTATGCAGAAGCAGGAGGGAAGCTACTTGCCGAATGCGGAGGAATGATGTATTTATGCAATAGAATAAAATCGTCGGATGGGAATAGTTTTCCGATGGTCGGTTTACTGAACCAGTCGACTACTATGGAGCAAATGAAACTTCGTTTGGGATACCGTACATTATATTATAATGATTATGTAATGACCGGACACGAGTTCCATTATTCCCGTATTGAGCCTCAGAAAGAGGAACTAGCTTCTGTCGCTACCGCTTGTACAGCCAAAGGAAGCCCTGTCGCTACCCCTTTATACAGATATAAGAACGTCTTAGCCGGATACACCCATCTTTATTGGGGCGACCCGTCAAGAAACCAATGGTTTATCGACTATCTGAACGGACTTATCTAGCCATTGCCAACACTTTCATCTTTTTGGGCATCTTCTCAATTGCGTATCTTAACGAAGCATAAGAGGATATGATATATTTACTACAAACATACATATTTTTCTTATATATGCCCGTTTTAATAAAATAATCCTTATTTTCGTGTAAACTAATAATTCAATGCCATGGTCAATACTATTTTTCTTGGTATCGCAGTTGTTGCTTCCGCCATATTTCTGATACAGTTTATCATGTCTATCTTTTTCGGAGACTTGGATACGGACACGGATATTGATGTCGATCTCAGCAGCGCAATATCTTTTAAAGGATTAACCCACTTCTGCATCGGTTTCGGATGGTATATGTATATTGCCAAAAGTACGGCCATCTCTACTTTCCTGATCGGCATACTGATCGGGTTGCTCTTCGTTTTTATCCTATGGTTTCTCTATAAGAAAGCCTATCAGCTTCAGAAAGAAAATAAACCGGAAAAGACAGAAGCCCTGGTGGGCCGGGAATGTACGATCTATGCACACGATGGAGTTCGCTATATCGTTCAGGTCGCCCAGAACGGAGCCTTGCGTGAGGTGGAACTCCGTTCCTTGGAAGGGAAAAAGTATCAGACCGGCGACCGCACGTTGATCTGCAAGGTTGAATCAGGAACAATTTATATACAGTAATAAATAATAAACTCAACTATTAAATTATGACACAGGAAATGTTAATCATGGTAGCCATCCTGGTAGGGGTTATCATTCTTTCTTTTATCGGGATATTGTCCCGTTACCGTAAGTGTAAGAGTGACGAGGTGTTGGTTGTGTATGGTAAGACATCCGGAGAGAAATCAGCCAAACTCTATCACGGTGGAGCCGCTTTCGTATGGCCTATTATTCAGGGATACGAGTTCCTTTCCATGAAACCTCTTCAGATTGATTGTAAACTGACCGGCGCCTTGTCCGCGCAGAATATCCGTGTAGATGTTCCGACCACCATTACGGTAGCGATCAGTACCGACCCTGAAGTGATGCAGAATGCAGCCGAACGTCTGTTAGGTTTGCTGCCGGAAGACAAGCAGAACCTGATTACCGATGTTGTGTATGGCCAGATGCGTCTGGTTATTGCCGATATGACGATCGAAGAGTTGAACTCCGACCGTGATAAATTCCTTTCCAAGGTACGCGACAATATCGATACGGAACTACGCAAGTTCGGTCTTTACCTGATGAACATTAATATCAGCGATATCCGTGATGCCGCCAATTATATCGTCAATCTCGGTAAAGAAGCTGAAAGCAAAGCCTTGAACGAAGCACAGGCCAATATCGAAGAACAGGAAAAACTCGGTGCCATCAAGATTGCCAATCAGATTCGCGAACGTGAAACGACTGTTGCCGAAACACGCAAAGATCAGGATATCGCTATTGCAGAGACAAAGAAACAACAGGAAATATCAGTAGCCAATGCTGATAAAGAACGTATTGCCCAGGTTGCCGTTGCCAATGCCTCGAAAGAGTCGCAGGTAGCCAAAGCCGAAGCAGATAAGAATATCAATATAGAAAAAGCAAATACTGAAAAAGAGAGCCGTATCGCAGAACTAAATTCCGATATGGAAATCAAGAAGGCCGATGCCGGAAAGAAAGCCGCTGTCGGACGAAACGAAGCAAATAAAGAAGTTGCCAAGTCTGATGCCGAACTGGCGGTAACCCAGGCCGAAGCAAGCAAACAAGCCGGTGAAGCAGCAGCCCGTTCGGAAGCTTCTGTGCAAGCTGCCCGCGAAATCGCTCAGCGCGAAGTGGAAGAAGCAAAAGCCAAAAAGGTTGAATCAGCCCTGAAAGCACAAAAGATCGTTCCGGCAGAAATCGCCCGTCAGGAAGCCATCCTGCAAGCTGAAGCAGTGGCCGAAAAGATGATCCGCGAAGCCGAAGCGAAAGCAAAGGCAACTTTGGCCCAGGCCGAAGCCGAAGCCCGTGCTATCCAGATGAAACTGGAAGCCGAGGCCGAAGGTAAAAAGAAATCATTGTTGGCTGAAGCCGATGGATTCAAGGCAATGGTTGAGGCAGCCGAGTCTAACCCGGCTATCGCTATCCAGTATAAGATGGTAGACCAGTGGAAAGAAATTGCCGGTGAACAGGTGAAGGCATTTGAACACATGCAGCTCGGTGATATCACCGTCTTTGACGGTGGCCAGGGCACAACCGGTAATTTCCTGAACCAATTGGTTAAAACCGTAGCCCCGAGTCTCGGCGTATTGGATAAATTGCCTATCGGCGAAACCGTAAAAGGAATCATTCGTCCGGAAGAAAAAGACGAAAAGAAAGATACAACGAAGAAGTAATATGAGAATTTATACCAGGGGAGGAGATAAAGGCCGTACCGGTATCCATGGCGGCGAACGGGTTGATAAAGACGATATCCGTATCGAAGCCAACGGTACGCTTGACGAAGTGAATGCACAAATCGGTATCGTGCGGGCTTTATTACCTCCCGAACATGAATGGCAGGATGTCTTAGGTAAAATACAACGGGAGCTGATGGTTGTCATGTCGCACGTGGCAACCCCTTCGGCTATCCGCGACAAGAACCCTAACAGTTTATCGGAGGACCTTGTGTCCTTCTGTGAGCAACAAATAGATCTACTCACCGGACAGATGCAGGATAACGGTTTCTTTATCCTGCCCGGCGGTACCCTGATCTCCGCCCATTTGCAGTTGGCACGTACTGTTGCCCGTCGAGCCGAACGTCGTTTATGGACATTATACCGGAAAGATCCGCTTCCGGAAGAAATCATGCAGTTCGTGAATCGCCTCTCAGACCTACTTTTCACTATGGCCCGTTACGAAATGTTTCAACAGGACCATGCCGAAGAACGTTGGAACTCTTTCCTCTATAAAAGAAAAAAGAAAGAGTAATCCATATCTGGCAATAGTTAAATAAAAAAATCTTGCAAATTCACGATTGAAAAGTGAATTTGCAAGATTTTTTTATTTTTCAGAAGTATATAACCTCTCTTTTTGAAGTTTGCCATCATCGGAACGTCCACTTTCCTTATGAAACTAAACCTATTTCTGGAAATCTCATCTTTTTAATTACTTATAAAAAACAGTGTATTTTCGCCTTACTTATTGTATGGAATTAATGTTTTGGGTTTTGATTGAAAAATGAATTTATTCATATAAAGGATATGACTTGAAATATGTATTAATATGCAGTATATTAGCTCATGGAGGCTATCTACCGGAGGCACTTTCCTTTGAACTGCACGGACTGACAGTTTCGGATGAAAGCTATCTGAGAAGTCTGGAGACGGGAAAGCATATTGAACTGTTCTCACATAATGAAGCGGCTTACCGGGCTATCGAGGAAGGATTCAAAACAAACAGGATCGGAGCCGTTGTACTGGCGACCGGAACAGGAAAGTCTTACCTGATTGCCCGTTATATCGTCAATCATTCGGAAGATGATATAGTGGTTATCGCTCCCAACGTTACGATCATTGCCGAGATCAAAAAAGCTATTGGCAGGACAATGCCGCATGTTGCCTACCGGACTTTTCAGGCATTAAGTTCTGAATCGCAGTACAGTCGGTGAACTCAAAGCAAATCATATTATTATCGACGAGTTCCATCATTTCGGAGCGGAGGTATGGGGACAGGCTGTACAGGAAGTAATAGATAACAATCCGGAAGCCCGTGTACTGGGAATGTCGGCCACTCCAA
>NZ_QSDP01000008.1:0-87768 GCF_003463685.1 Parabacteroides sp. AM58-2XD | reverse complement strand
TGTTTAATAAGACTAATTTCAATGATGTCAAAGAACAATTTAATCCCCTTATTCCGGGATTATTTGATTAATTAATAACTCGTCCCGATTTTAACGGGACACTAGTGATTTAAATTCATGAAAAAACTGTTATGTTTATCGAATGCAAATAATGCTACGCTCCTGAAAATCCCAAAACAAGCAGGCATTATCACCAGCATTTTACTGGCTTTTTCTCCGGTAATGAGTGCTAACGGAAATCCGGTAGCAGAGCCGGAAATTGTGGTACAGGTTTCTCAGCAATCTTCGACAGTAAAAGGTGTTGTAGAGGATGATATGGGTCCTGTAGTAGGAGCAACGGTAGTTGTGAAAGGAACTACGAACGGTACGGTAACCGATATGGACGGCAACTTTTCTTTACCCGGGGTGAAAGAGGGTAACATATTGGTCGTTTCGTATGTCGGTTATCTCTCTCAGGAAATTACTTACACCGGACAATCTTCTCTCCGGATTCAGCTGAAAGAAGACTCGAAACAGCTGGATGAAGTGGTAGTTGTGGGGTATGGCTCACAGAAAAAAGTGAATCTGACAGGATCTGTCAGTACGGTAGATTCCAAGGTCCTTGAATCTCGCCCGGTTCAGAACGTATCGCAGGCACTTCAAGGCGTTATCCCCGGTTTGAATATGTCGGTAGGCAGTAGCGGAGGTATGCTGGATGGATCACTGAATATTAATATCCGTGGCGGAGGTACGATCGGTCAGGGATCGAGCGGAAGTCCGTTGGTACTGGTTGATGGCATTGAAGGGGATATGAATACCGTGAATCCGAATGATATTGAGAATATCAGTGTCTTGAAGGATGCAGCCTCGTCTTCCATCTATGGAGCACGTGCCTCATTCGGTGTGATCCTTATTACGACCAAAAGCGGTAAATCCGGTAAGACCCGGGTGAATTACTCGGGTAACGTACGTTTCTCCGATGCTGTCCAGGTGCCGGAGATGGTCGATTCTTATTCATTTGCCCAATATTGGAATAGAGCAAATACGAATGGGGGAGGAAATCCGATATTCAATGACGACGCCATGAAAAACATCAAGGATTATATGGACGGTAAGTTCACCGACCCTACCAAACCTGAATACTATGGTACTGTTGCCGGATCTGATGGTAAATGGAATAACTATGGAGGCGCTTTTGCCAACACGGATTGGTTTTCCGAGTTCTATCGTGACTGGGTGCCTTCTACGGAACATAATCTTAGCCTGAGTGGTGGTACCGATAAGTTGACCTATATGCTCAGTGGTAGTTTCCTTGACCAGACCGGTTTGCTAAAGCATGGCGATGACAAGTTCAACCGTTATACAATGAATGCAAAGATTTCGGCAAAACTGGCCGACTGGGTCACTGTAAACTACACCGGCAAATGGACGCGCGAAGATTATCATCGCCCGACCTATCTGACGGGCTTGTTCTTCCATAATATTGCACGCCGCTGGCCGACCTGTCCGGTTGTCGATCCGAACGGGCATTATCAGCGGGATATGGAAATTGTCCAGCTGGAAGACGGAGGAAAGCAAACCAGCCAGAAGAACTGGTACACACAGCAGTTGCAGGCTATTTTCGAACCTGTTAAAGACTGGCGTATCGTTGCTGAAGGCAGTATGCGTTCTTACTACCGTAAACAGAGCTGGGCGGTATTGCCTATTTATGCGTACGATGCCAAAAATGAACCGTATCTTCTTTCCTGGAACGGTGGTGCAGCCGGTTACTCGGAAGTATCGGATTCACGTGAGGATGAAGACTACTTCTCTACCAATATTTATTCGGATTATACCAAATCGCTGGGCAATCATAACTTTAAAGTAATGGCCGGTTTCAATGCCGAACTTTACCGTCCGAGCGGATTGAATGGCTTCGGTACGGATCTGATCTCTGCGGATGTCCCGTCGCTCGGCCTGACACAGGATAATAAGAAAGCTAGTTCCTGGACACGTGAACGGGCCATTGCCGGTTTCTTCGGACGTATTAACTACAATTATGCCGACCGTTACATGCTGGAAGCCAATCTGCGTTACGATGGTTCTTCCCGTTTTATCGGCGATCAGCGCTGGGGCCTTTTCCCTTCCTTCTCGACTGGTTGGAATATAGCTCGCGAAGCATTCTTCGAACCCCTGAACAGTGTAGTCGGAACATTGAAGGTAAGAGCATCCTGGGGACAGCTCGGTAATAACAATACGGACAGTACCGATGCCTGGTATCCGTTCTATCAGAACATGCCGACTGGCACGGCTTCTTCCAGTTGGCTGATAAACGGTACCCAACAGAATGTGGCCGGCCTTCCGGGCATCGTCAGCAGTCTGATGACCTGGGAAACGATCGAATCATGGAATGTCGGTTTCGATTGGGGATTGTTCGACAATCGCCTGACCGGTTCGTTCGATTATTATAACCGTTATACATATGATATGATCGGGCCGGCTCCTCTGTTGCCTTCCGTTTTGGGTGCCAATGCTCCGCAGATCAACAACTGCGATATGAAATCATATGGATGGGAACTGGAAATGTCATGGAGAGACCGTATCCAGAAATTCAACTATGGCGTTCGTCTAGTAGTATCCGACAACTTGCGTAAGATACTCAGGTATCCGAATGAAACAATGGCCCTGAGTACGTATTATAAAGGACAGATCCTGGGGGATATCTGGGGATACCAGACGGTCGGGATCGCACAAAGTCAGGAAGAGATGGACAAACATCTTGCCAACGGCGGTACGCCTAACTGGGGAACAAGCTGGGGACCGGGCGATATCATGTATGCCAATACCGATGGTAAAGACGGTGTAGACAGCGGAGCCAATACGCTCGACGATCATGGGGACATGAAGATCATCGGAAATAACACGCCACGCTATAACTTCGGTCTGACATTGGACGGAGCCTGGAACGGACTCGACTTCTCTATTTTCCTGCAAGGTATCATGAAAAGAGATTATATGCTGGGTGGCCCGTATTTCTGGGGAGCACAAGGCGGCGAATGGCAATCCTGCGCTTTCAGCGAACATATGGATTACTGGCGTCCGGAAGGCGACCCGTTAGGAGCCAACACCGGAGCTTACTATCCGAAACCCTATTTCAATACCGACAAGAACCAGCGTACCCAGACCCGCTATTTGCAAAACGCAGCTTATATACGTTTGAAGAATATGCAGGTCGGATATACATTACCGAGAATATGGACGCAAAAAGCAGGAATGGAATCGGTACGTATTTATGTTTCCGGTGACAATTTGCTGACTTTATCTGATATCAGCGGCGTATTCGATCCTGAATTGCTGGGCAGCGACTGGGGAGACGGTAAACTCTATCCTTTGCAGAAAACTATTTCAATCGGTTTAAATGTAAACTTTTAATTCATTGAATGAATATGAGACTAAAATTAAAACATATATATGTCGGCGCATTGATCGGTATGGGCGGATTGGCGATGACATCCTGTAACGACTTTCTGGAACGTGCTCCGATCAGCCAGATAACCCCGGAATCTTATTTCACAACAGTGGATCAGGTGGGTAATTACGTGCTTAACTATTACGATTCCCAGCTCGAAAATTCCAACGGAACCAAGATGTTTCATCAAACGGCCTGGAATTCCGGCGTGCAACGTAATGATGCCAATACCGATAACCTGCTGACGGACGAAGGCAACCTTAATTATTTTGCCGGAAACTGGCAGGTGTCGGCCGGTAAGACCACACAAGGCTTGTTATCCCGTGTCCGTGTATGGAATTATCTGTTTGAAGAGATACTTCCTAAAGAAGAGGCCGGAACGATCCAGGGGCGAGCGATCTGCTTAGCCATTATATCGGGGAGGCCTATTTTTTCCGTGCATTGAGTTATTACGTAGCCCTTGTGAAATACGGTGATTTCCCGATCGTGGAAGAAGTGCTGCCCGACCAGAGCGACGTGCTTGTCGAACACAGCAAACGAGCACCCCGCAATGAAGTGGCCCGTTTTATCCTGAAAGACCTCGATGAAGCGATCTCCCGTCTTAAAGATCATGGATTTCAGATGAACCAGCGTATCAATAAACAAACGGCGCTGCTGCTGAAATCGAGAGTAGCCCTCTTTGAAGCTACTTTCGAAAAATACCACCAGGGTACGGGCCGTGTACCGGGCGATGCGAACTGGCCGGGAGCTAAGATGGACTATAACAGCGGTAAATCGTTCGATATACCCGGCGAAATAGACTTTTTCCTTACTCAGGCTATGGATGCTGCGTCAGCAGTAGCCGATCAGGCCACGCTGACGGATAATTCCCATGTGATGAACCCCGTTTACGGACAAGTATACGGCTGGAATCCTTATTTCGAAATGTTCAGTACGCCGGATGCGTCAGGGATTAACGAGGTGTTGCTATGGAAGCAGTATAATAAGGGGTTGAGCATTTCCCATTGTGTACCTATCCGTTTGCAGGTAGGCGACCGCACCGGAATGACCCGTGCACTGGTTAATACTTTCCTGATGAAGAACGGGCTGCCCATTTATGCCGCCGGTTCGGGTTATCATGGAGATGTAACCGTATCGCAGGAGAAAAAAGACCGCGACGAACGCCTGCAACTGTTTGTCTGGGGAGAAGAAGACGTACAGCGCAGTGATACGAAAGACCCTACAATAGCCGATACCGGTGTCGTAGTGCATATGGAAAATTTCCGTATCATTTCAGATGCCGAACAAAACCGGGATATCACCGGATACCGTCCGTGCAAAGCTTACACATACGATTACGACCAGAACAGGAATGACGAATTGTTGGGAAGTAACGGTTGTGTTATTTTCAGGGCTACGGAAGCCTATCTGAACTATATGGAAGCATGCTATGAGAAAAACGGTTCGCTCGACGGCAAAGCGCAAGGGTATTGGAAAGCTATCCGCCGTCGTGCCGGTGTTGACGAAGATTTCTCAAAAACCATCAGTGCAACCAATCTGGGCAATGAAAATGACTTGGCTGTTTATTCCGGCGATCAGTTGGTGGATCCGACACTTTATAATATCCGTCGCGAACGTCGTTGCGAATTTAATGGCGAAGGCATGCGTTGGGACGACCTGATCCGGTGGCGTGCTTGGGATCAGTTGCTTACGAAGCCTTATATCATTGAAGGCGTGAACTTCTGGGATGCCGCTTACCTGAAATATACAAAAACTGTAGACGGTGTGGAAGTTTCGGCAGTAGTTGCCGACGGCACGACTGAGGCAAATGTTTCGCGGAAAGAAGATAGTAAATATTTGCGTCCGCTACGCAGAACCAGTATCAACAACCAGCTTTACGATGGGCTGACCTGGCGAAAGGCATTTTACCTCAGTCCGATCGGTTTGCAGGATATGCAGCTTGCCGTCACCAATCCGGAAGATATAAACACCACGGTAATGTATCAGAATCCGTATTGGCCGATGGCGCCTGGTAAAGCACTGGAATAATACTGAATATTTAAAGAGTACATACAGTTAACTGAATTGATGGTTAACAGGGTAGGGGAAGAGAGTTCGGGAGAATATTCTTCCCCTTTTTGATGAATCTCTATTTATTTCGACTTGCCTATGACTTTTGACGTGTTGAGTATCTTAACTATCTAAAGTTTTTCTGTTTTTTTTCTTCATTTATTCATATTGGAGTTACTGTGTTGATGATTAATGGTTTGTAGATGAATATAATGAAGGATATCATCCTGTAGCATCTATATAATTCAAATTTTCCATGTAATAAATGAATAAAGGGAAACTTTCTGTATACCAACAAAAGAGTAAGTCGTGTGTTGTAAGCATTTATCTTATTATTCTTTAGTTGAAAAGTCATGTCCAATTTCTTGTTTGTCATCTGTCGGATGCTTGTTCGACAGATATCAGATAAGCGTCCGACAGGTATCGAACAAGCGTTTGACGAATGACGGACAAGAACGGATACAGCACTTTGGGTCTAAAAGTATATCAGTCCCACCCTACCTATACACTAATAAAGAGATAAGATATACCTTTGGATTTGCCGGTATCCAATGGTTGTTCATGATGAAGTGATAGGGGAGAAATAGAGATGTTTACATCAATTCAATTACAAATTATATTGGATCCTTCATTGTATTCATTTTGTATTCTTTGATTTATAAACTCTATATGCTATAGATGAAGGAATGAATACAGAAAACGGAAAAACTTTTATTGAAGAGAGTCTGCAATCGGTTTTGTTTTATTTACTGGTATTAATGCACCTCTTATCGTCTTTCAAGAGGAGAAACAGGTACAACTAGTCATATTCATAGATGGTTCACTTCTTATCAAAAATGAGTGTTTGTTTATAGCAACTGGTTGTAACTGGCTCCCCTCTCGAGAGGGGGAAGGGGGTGTGTCATATTCCCGCCTATACAACCATCCTAATCAGAGTCACTAGACTATTACATGTTCATTTGCCGTCTGCTTCAGCTGACGGTTTACAAGTTGTTTCTCTCTTTTGGCTTCAGCCACATGTCTCTTAGATAGAAAACTGTAAGAAATGGGACTAAAGTCCAATGAGATAGATCCTTTACTAATCCGTCAGCTGAAGCAGACGGCAAATAAACCTGTAACAAGGCTTGTTTTATTGACTGGCTTTAACACACCCCCTACCCCCTCTCGAGAGGGGAGCCAGTTACAACCAGTCACTTAAATAGATAGCTTAAATATTTCTATATTGACTCAATCATCCCAAATTATTCAATATATCCGTTTTACCTTCCTGTACCAGGCGGTAGATCATTTCACCGAATAGAGTATTTACCCAGGCGAACCAGGAACGGGTGAACTTCTTTGGATCGTCTTTGTGGAATGATTCGTGCATGAAACCGGTGTCGCCGTCCGTATCACGGAGCATTTTTACACAGTGGCGTATTTCTTCGGTATCGTTAGTCGTGTTGCATCGCATGATGATACTCATCGGCCAGATAAAGTCGAAACCGATGTGCGGACCGCCGATACCTTCGCCTGCCTTGCCTTTATAGAAGTAGGGGTTCAGCGGGCTCAGAACCAGTTTGCGGGTATTCTGGTAGACCGGATCGTTCACATCGACACATCCCAGGTAAGGCATAGCCAGCAAACTGGGGACATTGGCGTCGTCCATGAAAACGTGGTTATAGAAACCGTCTGCTTCGAAGGCATATACCTTTCCGAATTCGGGGTGTTCTACAATACCGTATTTCTCGATGGCGGCAGCTACTTCGTCGGCCAATGAGTCGCACTGGCGGGCAAAGTCGTTATCTTTTTTGATGTCGCGCATCATCTCTGCCAACTGGCGGAGTGAAGTGACGGCAAACATATTCGACGGGATCAGGAAACCGAACAAAGTCGCATCATCAGACGGGCGGAAAGAAGAAACGATCAATCCGACAGGGTTTACCGGACTACCGTAACCGTCGTTCAGCAAGGTGTCTCCCTGGCGGTCTGTCTTACGGGAGAAGCGATACGGGCCGAGGCTGTCTTTGCGCTGCTGCTCGATAAATGTTTTATAAACCGATTTCATCGCTTTCTCCCATTCGGCATCGAAAGGAGAGGTGTCGCCGGTCTTTTTCCAGAAGTGGTAAGCCAGGCGGATGGGGTAACAGAGCGAGTCGATCTCCCATTTGCGTTCGTGAAGTTCCGGTTTCATTTCCGTACGATCGCTTTCCCATTCACTGCCTGTCGGGCCTTCGTTGAAACCGTTGGCGTACGGGTCGATGTTGATACACCAGGTCTGGCGGTTGATAACACCTGCCAGCATTGTCTTTACTTTCGGGTCTTCATTTGCAAAAATGATATGCGGAAAAACCTGTGCGGATGAGTCACGGAGCCACATCGCGTGGATATCACCTGTAAGGACGAATGTGTCAGGCTTGCCGTTTACCATTTTATGCTCACAGGTTGTGTCGAGTGTGTTTGGAAAACAGTTCTCAAACATCCAGGCCAGTTTCGGATCTTTCAGTTTGGCTTTTGTCGTCTGGATTGCCTTTTCGACGGCGGCAGAAGTAAACTGGCGTTTCTCCGGTGCCGGACGTTGGCAAGTGTACTGTAATGTGTTAGAAACGAGAGGTGCGCCCGGTGTAGCCGATTCTGCCAAATGAGCAAATGATTTTTGCCCGACCAACAGACCTGCCAGAGACAAACCTCCGGATTTTAGAAAGTTTCTACGTGTAGTCATGGGTTTATATATTTTATTTATTGAATGTTACTTGTTTCAGCAAAAAGCTCAATCATACAGGCATTGTCCAGCAGCCACTTGAACTTTTTGTTATCGGTCCCAGCCCAGTCATTCCCCAGGAATCGGTTCTCGTCACGGGTATATTCCCAGGCGTAATGGGCATTGTCCACCATTGTTCTGACATATGTATAATCGTTGTCTACCTCCGCCAAAGCAAGGAGACCGCGTAATAAAATGACATTGAACCATGGATTTGTGGGGTAAAAGTAAGCATCTTTTCCGTTAATCCCTGTACGTTTCCCTAAAAAATGCTTGTAAGCGCCTTTTGCAGTGTTCTTTGCGTCTGCCAGATAGATTTTGTCCGAGGTCGTCTGGTAAAGGAGTACGCCTGCCTGGATCATTTGTCCGCTGTTGTAGGTGAATTTGGCTTTACCGATTGTTTGATCGAGTCCGATGTTATCCCAATATACCGAATCGGCAGGGTCGCACAGGTTCTTCTTTGTCCAGTTATACGTTTCTATGGCCTGGTCGAGGTACTTTTGTTCTTTCGTCAGGTTATACAGTTTCATGCACAAAACGGTTGCCGGAGCATTGGAGCAGGTGTTTTTAGAAGTCTTTTTCTGTTCGCACCAATAGATGCCGCCTCCCAGCGCATCGTCCCATCCGCTGTATATATACTCGTGCAACTCTTTTGCTTTCAGGAGATATTGTTGGTCTTTGGTGAGGGCATACAAATCGCAGAAGTCGATGGCCAGCCAGTCATTATCATCGTAAAAGCGGTCGCTTTCACCATTGAATCTCGGATAGCTTTGATAACAGTGCGGAGTACGTGTATTATCCCAATACAGATCCAGTCCCGGGATAATACGTTTTTCCAGTATTTCCAGGTATTTCTTTTCTCCGGTAACGTCATAGAGGGAGATACATCCCGACAGCATACCGGAGTAAGGCCATAGGAAAGAGACTTCCTGGTTCTTTTTCTGTTCACTCCCTTCGGCAAGGTAAGTGACTTGATTTTCCGGGTTTACCGGATAGGTCTCGGAAAGAAGACCGTACTTTTCGACGTTATACTTTGTCAGAATGTTGGTTAATAAGGAATCAGCGATAGCTACATTTCTGTTTTCACCGGGAAGATGTTGTCCGGTGCACGCACAAAAACACAATACGAGCAGGCAACAATTAAGAATTGATTTAGTATTCATGGTCTACAATAATTGAATTAAGAATAAAAGATGCAAATATAATATTTTTCTTTAGTTATTGAATTATAAAAGAGGCAGACAAAACTAGAAATTGTTTTGAATTTATTGTTTGGTTCCAATATAGAAATAATTGAACTATCTGTTTAGTGACTGGTTGTAACTGGCTCCCCTCTTGAGAGGGGGTAGGGGGTGTGTTAAAGCCAGTTAATAAAACAAGCCTTGTTACAGGTTTATTTGCCGTCTGCTTCAGCTGACGGATTAGTAAAGGGTCTATTCCATTGGACTTTAGTCCCATTTCTTACAGTTTTCTATCTAGGAGAAATGTGGCTGAAGCCAAAAGAGAGAAACAACTTGTAAACCGTCAGCTGAAGCAAACGGCAAATGAACCTGTAATAGTCAAGTGACTCTGATTATGGTGGTTGTATGGCGGGGATATGACACACCCCCTGCCCCCTCTCCAGAGGGGAGCCAGGTACAACCAGTTGCTATAAACAAACATTCAAATTTGATAATAAATAAATCAAATAATAAATTCAATGCAGTTTCTAATCCGACCGGGGAATAGATCAGTGGCGTATTATATCTAATGACGTTAAGATGTTGATGCCATATTTGTTGTCGGGCGAACTCCACCATTCCGTATCTCCGTTGGCACAACGGATGGCATAGCGGTTGTTATATTTCAACCGTTCGGAGCCATCAGGAATCCATAGACCTAACCGGTATTTTCCTGTTTCCAGGTGTTCCGGAATAATAAATTGTCCTTTGATGGCATGAAGCAAAGGTTTACACTCCGGATCTTTGGGCTGGTACGGTTGGAAGTCGTGAACGTTCGTCTCCGTCAGAAATTCCGTGATCCGGTCCTGTTCATCGATCAGTACAAAATAAACGGGATGCTCATTGAATAAGGTGGAAAAGCCTCTGTTAATCAGGGAGAGGTCCAGTGAGATTTCTTTTCCGGCTGTCGGGATGCCGTTTATTTTGAGTTGTTGCAGTTCCAGTCGATAACCCAGATGATCTCGGATATAATCGAACACATTTCTTACGGCAGGACTTCCGTCCTGATTCTTAAAATAATTACCGGAGACAGGCATATGGTTTTCCGACAGGAATGATTCTTCCAGTGGAGTTTCTTTCCAGTACATCATTGAGTATTTGTCTTTAGTTCCTTTCTCCTTGTAATTATGGATGGCACTGAGCGAGGTGTAATGTTGCAGGAAAAGTTGCCTGGCGGTCGCTTTACCGTCGATAACCCATCCGGCTTCCGGGTTGTCGGGGTCTTCGTTCATGCTCCAGGTACCCCAGGGGAGCTCTCCGTCTACAACTAAATAAGGACTTTCTTCAACGATCTGGTTGAAGTAGGAAGTCCCTTCGTGCATGCCTCCGTCCCATTGATGAGGTTTTATTACGATAAAATCATCGTGGAAAGAGATTCGGTTGTATGATTGGTCTTCCTTGTTGATCAGGTTTTTATATTCGGGGACTCTTATCTGTACCATTCTGTTCTCCGGAGTCATCCAGACTATCTTTTCCAGGATGGTACGTTTGCTGTCGTTCGTTTTTTCCAGTCCGTGGAATGAACTGTGCCATTCGCCCCATGCGCCGATGAATCCGGCTTGAACAACTTGGATGACATCTGTGTTTTGTGCAAGGAATGGTTTCAGTTGTTCCATATGGCGGAGCACATCTTCCAGGGTAGGACCAGTTCCTGCCCTTCCCATAAAGGCGGTTTCATAAGCGAACCGCAACACAGCCTTTTTACCAGATTCCCTTAGTTTGTTGAAATAGGTGTCCATTGTGACAAAAGCATCTTCCGACAGTTCCTTCCCGGCAAATCCGGTGAGATAAAAATAACTTTGGACCAGGCTGATACTGTCTGATGCATAAATAGCGGATTCTGATTCTAAATGACTGGTTATATCAGGGAATTGTTTAGGATTCCAGACATCTTTCCGGCCGGCAATATCGACTGCTATTTCTAACCGTAAACCTCTTTCCGGATTGTACAGACCTTCCTGTCCGGCAGGGTCGTCGGCATAGATGCCGCGGAAGGTGATTGTCTTTGCTTTTTCGTTGCCTTTATCCGGATTATTTCCGTGTATACTATTAGTAATGGAAAAGAATAACCCTGACAGGATAAGAATAAGGTATTTTTTTTGTTTCATGAGATATGATTTAAGAGAGAATAAGCCCTATACTAATAATATAACTAGTATAAGGCCTATCTGTTTTTATAATTAATCAGTTTTTACCATAAAGGATTCTGAACCAGAAGCCGACTTTTTTGTATTTCATCCTGTGGAATCGGATAAAGGTACATGGCACGTCTCCAGGCACGGTTTTCAAGAACAATGCGGTTGAAGAACGAATTGTTGGCTCCGATCGGTTGATCTTTGTATCCGTTCATATTCATCGAATAGAGAACGCTTTGATCTGCCTCTTCGCCTTCTCCGCAAATCATCCAGCGCCGGATATCGAAGTAGTGTTGTCCTTCCATAAACAGTTCCACAGTACGTTCGCGCTGAATCATTTTCCGTTGCAGTTCCTGATTGCCAATAATATTCTTTTTACCGGAAGCGGCAAGTTCTTTATAACCCGGAATGCCGGCACGTTGTCTTACCAAGTCCAGATATTTAATGATATTGGGATCGTTCGGATCGACTTCGTTACAAACTTCTGCATAGTACAGATAGAAATCTGCCAGACGGAAAAGGATAGAAGGACGTGCCCAGGCTCTTAAATAGTTTCCGGTAAACAGGATTTTACGGTTTTTGAATTTAGTAGGCAGATAGCCGGTACGAGGGTTATCGGCAGACGAGTTGTCGCTACCTTCCCCTTTGGCAAATCCGATTGTGTAATCGGGTCTTCCCACCGGCTGAATATGCCAGCTTTTGCCTTCATATCCTACGCCTGCATAGAAACGAGGTTCGCGGTTGGCATACATATTGAATACATTTGTATCTACCCGCTTGTTTTCGTTACATGGGTTGACAACATCGGTAAAACCATCTTCTTTATACATGCTACCCGGATCATCGATTGTTAACCCGTCTTTAACGAAGAAGGCATCCACTAAATTCTGAGAAACACCAAGATATCCCCACCCTGTGTAGCAGTCTCTGGGGTTGGTGTTCTGTTCCATAGTTGAACCGTTCCAAAGGTTGTCTCCGGTAGCCCACAATATTTCGTCATTGTAGTTCTGGAATAACTGATAAACAGATTCATCCGGATTGATGGTTCCATCTGTATTATATACGGTAAACAAGGTGTGTTTGTTTTGTTCCGCATTATTCAATAGATCTTCCAGACGGCTTTTAGCAGTAACCCATTTGTTGGCATCGTAGGAAGAAAATATTTTTTTACCATCGGTATTGGCAATATCCAGTGTCTCTTTGTAACCGCCATTGAATAGGGGAGAAGCTGCATATACCCAAAGTTTAGCTCTTAATGCTTTAGCAACGGTCATTGTCGGACGGACAATCTCGTTCAAATTGTACCGGTCGTTTCCGGTAGCTGACTGATTTTGGATAATCGTTTCGGGCAGATCACCGGATTCAATGACTTCTTTCAATAAGTTATCGATGTATTCAACAGTTTCATCCACGGAAGATCTGGCATAATCCAAGCCTTTGTCTTCCGGATCGGCTAATTCATCCAGGATAGGAACCGGGCCATACATTTCAAAGAGTGAAAAATAACTGTAAGCAATAAGGTATTTAGCCTCTGCTTTCATTCTCTTTACGTCTGCTTCAGTTAATTGAAATTGGTCGTTGATACCTCCTTTAGGATTTACTCTATCCAGGAAAATCTTAGCATCACGAATATACTGATATAACGGTGTCCAACGTTGGTATGGAGCATTGGCTGATGTAAAACCGGATATCATTTCACTCCAACCGGCAGCACTGATGGTTGTTTCTCCACACATGGATACCCAAACTCCGGAAAAGGCTCCGGCTCCGGGATAATTGTTGGTTTTATTTCTACCGATACTGGAATATTCTGAAATACAGTTGAACAGATTACCATGCCAACGACGCATGTAGTTGGGGTTATCAAAAACTTCATCTAAAGTCAGGTTTTCTGCCACTTCATCCGATACATCCAGATAATCACTACATCCTGTGAGGGCAAGAGTTAAAAAGCATGCAGAAGCTATTGATGTTATTTTATTTAAGAATTTCATATTTGTTGTTTTTAAAATGTGACTTCTAATCCAAGAGAATATGTGCTGCAGATAGGATATTTGGCACCTGAATTTGCACTACCTAATTCCGGATCCCAGTATTTGATGTGATCCCAGACTGCAACGTTATTTCCTTGCAAATAAACTCTCAAATTTTTCATACGGAGTTGCTTGAGTATTTTGTCATTGAACTGATAACCGATTTCGATGTTCTTCAGTCGAAGGAATCCAGCATTGCGATACCACCAGGTACTATTTTCCATATTATGGCTAAATGAATTGGTATGTAGACGCGGGAAAGTAACATCCTGGTTATTCGGGTTACCGGGCAGCCAGCGGTCTGTAATTTCTGTACGGGCCGAACCGTTGTCGATACCTTTCGTGAATGGGATCATTGCATAATTGTTTGCCAACATATTGGCCGACGTATGTGCTGTTCCCTGGAAGAAGACGCCGACAAAGAAACCTTTCCATTCTGCGTTTATCCCGAATCCATAGACGATTTCCGGTGTTGCCTGATAGAATTTGTGATCGTAAGTACGGTCATAAGAGTCGATGACACCATCGTTGTTCAAGTCTTTGTATTTGATATCACCGGGTGCTACATTGGCGGCAGGTACAGCTATACCGTCTTTCAACTTATAAGTCTGGGCTCCGTATTCGTTTGTTGTGATATTAAAATCATCCGGTGTATAAAGACCTTCTGCGATATACAGTAATGGTTTGTCGATGGAGTTTCCTGTATATGTCTGATAATCGTATTTCTGAGGAATCTCATCGCGTTCAAGGATCTTATTTTTTGCATAAGTCAAGTTGCCTCGAGCGGAGAGATCTACATTCCCTACTTTCTGTTTTAGTACAAGATTGGCATCAACTCCCTGGTTTCTAACGACACCGAAATTCTGGTACGGTTTTACTCGGAGACCGGAAACGTTTGAAACAGTTTGTCTTTGCAACAAGATATCGCTACGGCGGTTATAAAAATAATCGGCACTGAAGTCGACACGTCCTCTGAATAATCCTAAGTCGAGACCTAGATTCAGTTTTTTTTCAATTTCCCATGACAGGTTAGGCATGGCAAAACTACCTTCTGCAATACCGTTGCCCGGAGAGTTACCTGTACCGCCATTAGCTCCTGGCGTTAATCCGAAGCTATAACTGCCAAGACCAGTATTGATACTTTCTCTATAAGGGAAACGTGTATCTTCCCCAATGTTATCATTACCGGTTATACCATAAGAAGCTCTCAGCTTCAGTTTACTGATATAATCTTCTACTCCTCTCATGAACTTTTCATGGCTGACGAACCAGGCTGCACCTACGGCTGGGAAAATACCCCATCTGTGGCCTTGTGCAAAGTTTTCACTACCGGTCATACCCATACTGGCTTCCAGCATGTACCGGTCGTTGTATCCATAAGTTGCACGGGCAACAACGCTCTGTTTGCGGTAGGGTAAAAGTTGTAAACCCTCTTTGTTTTGATATTGCGTTTCTTTTTGCATATACAATATCATACCGGTTACATCATGCATCTTGTTGAAAGAACGCTGATAATCTAATGATGCTTCCATGTAGATCTTTTTCGTACCATCAGTCGAGGATTTGTAAGGATTGCTCAAGGCAGAACTTTCTTTGATCGTTTTTTTATTGAGTGTCCCGTCTTCATTTCGACCTAATGCAAAAAACGTTTGCGGGGTTTTTGATCTCTTCATGGTTGAAGAGAAGTCGGCATCAAAACTGACAGAACCTTTCACTGATAATCCTTCTGTGATGAATTTAAGATCTTGCTTTAATGTGACTTTTGTTTGTAAGAAAGCACTCCATGTTTTGCTGTATCCGCTATTATTCAACATGTTGTATGGCTGATATTCAACACCGTATCCGGGAGCTCCATGATCCGAGGCAGTATCGTCGGAATAGTACATCGGAATAACATGTACAGGGAAGTGGCTGATATAATTGAAGATTTCATCCGAAGTATATCCCGGTTGATTTTTCTTCAAGTACTGTCCACTCATATCGATAGATAGTTGAGTCGTTTTTGTCAGGTCCATATCCACGTTGGAACGCAGGTTGAAACGTTGTAATCCGATATTGGCATTGTAATCCTCTTTAGGAGTAGAATCGAAGATACCGTCTTCTGAATAGTAAGCCCCGGAAGCAAAAAAGCGTACTTTCTCGGAACCTCCTCTGAAGTTTACCGTATATCTCTGACTTTGTGTATGATCCTGAAGTAAATCATACCAGTTTACAGAAGGATATAAATCCCTGTCTATACCGGTTCTGTATTTTTCAAGTGTTTCGTCGGTAAATTGAGGATTGAAATACTCTTTGTTCGGATTACCCTGGTCATTCCATAATGCTTCATTATATAATGACAGATAATCATAAGAATTTAATGTTTCAGGCATGCGTGTCGGACTGACAATACTGTATTGTGCACTGAAGTTGACAGATGTCTTTTGGGCTTTACCGCGTTTGGAAGTAATCAATACAACACCATTCGCACCTTCTGCACCATAAACGGCAGTAGCGGCAGCATCCTTTAAAACGGTGAAACTCTCGATTTCGTCTACGTCGATATCGTCCATGCTTCTGGGAACACCGTCTACTAATACTAAAGCAGAGGTACCGCCGGCATATGAACTCTGTCCGCGAATATAGAATGCAGCTGCATCGTTACCCGGCTCACCGCTTCTTTGTACGGCAATTACACCGGCAATTTGTCCGGCCAACGTGTTGCGCAGGTTACGTTGTTTTACATTTAACTCAGCCGGTCCGATCGTGTTCAATGAAGAAACTACGCTCTCTTTTTTCTGTTGGCCGTAACCGATTACAACCACGTCTTCCAGACCTACGGAGGCTTCCATCATGCGAATGTTGATGTTAGCTTCGCCTTTGTAGGTTTTTTCTTCCGTATTAAATCCGATATATCGGAACTCAATAACGTCACCTTCGTTGACGTTATTGAGTATATATTTACCATCTATATCAGTCGTAACACCGTGGGTGGTACCTTTGATAGTAACTGTTGCACCGATAACCGGATTACCATCAGCATCAGTCAATAAACCGGTAACGGTTTTTTTTTGCTGGTTGGTACTTAGTACTCCGGTGTTTTCTTTTGTTTGTGATTTTTTGACAATGATCTGTCGACCTTTTATAGAATAGGTGTCGTTTGTTCCGGCAAAGATTTCATGAAGAATTGTCTGAACCGGTTGATCGTTCAGGTCTATGGATACTTTTCTGTCCAGATCGATTTTGGTACCCTGGTAGATAAAAATGAATTCACTGTTCTTTTCGATATAGGAAAATACATCCCGTACCGTTTTGTTGTTCATTTTTACAGTTAAATAAACTTGTGCCGAATAATTTTCGGTTAAATTTGCTGCTGTTTCTGCTGCAGTGCATAATAAACAGCCACTTAAACAAATACTTTTTAGATAATTAAATCTTTTAGATTTGATACTCTTTTGTTTTTTCATACATTTGTGTGTATTTTTTAGTAACGAACTAGATTAATACTTTCCTGAGCCAGGCAATATGACGGTATTGTCTGGCTTTTTCAGTATCATATACTTTTCTCTCTTGAGGGGGGAGATGTGGAATTTCCCTTTTCATTTCGTGTGTTTATTTCATAAGCAAATATATTTTAGGTTAAACAATCATTTATTGAAAGATCCGGATACTCCCGTCCGGCTCGGTTTTATATTTAATATCCAGTAACTCTGTAAGAATATCTAAAGAGTTATTTATGCCACTCTTTAAATCCAGTTTTCCTGAAACCGGATATGAGGCTATGGATGGTTCGCATTCGATATGAACACCATAATAGCGTGATAAACGTGTGAATACATCTCCGGCGCGATGCTCTGCAAACAGCATGATATAATCTTTCCATGAAATGTATTCATTTACGTCCACGATGCTAACTGTTGATTCTCCGTGGGCAATAGCGATTTTCTCATTGGGTCTGATCGTGGTTTTCTGAATGTTGTTATCCACTTCCACTTTACCTTCTACCAGTACGACGGATGCTATAGCGTCGTCTTTGTAGGCGGACACATTAAACGTTGTTCCCAATACTTTTACATCGAAATCCTTCGTCTTAACAAAGAAAGGACGTTTAGGGTCTTTAGTGACCTCCAGGTAAACCTCTCCTTCTACAAGAATTTCTCTTTTGTCTTTATCAAAGTCGGAAGGATAAATAACATGACTTCCGGAATTGATATACATAGATGTTCCGTCTGAAAAGGTTATGGTGGCCCTTTTCCCTTTCGGGACAATAATGTGGTTTAGTTTTTCTTTGTGACGGACAGGATTTTCTTTAGTAACATCTTCTTTGTTTACCTGTAGTGTCCCATTTTTTTTGTATTCCAGAGAAGCTTCGTTGGAGAGTTTCATCCGGTCGTTTTGGGTGATCAGGGTGATCTCTTTATCTTGATGAGGTATACTATCGTTCAGTAAAGATGTTGCCAGCATATCCCAGTCGTAGGAGTTTGGTGAATATAGAAAGTTGATTGATAAGGCTGCTATCAATAACGATGCGGCAACAGAAGCAGCGTAAAGCCATAGTTTTCTTCGTTTGTGTTGTATCTGATAGCTGTTTTTCAGATCATCCAGAGATTGTTCGATTCTTTGCAGGTCAACCTTTTCGGTTCCTGTATATGATCGATCAATGCCTGTCCGGCCTTTTTGAAAGAAGTTTTCCGTATGTTGTTTTCTGCTTTGTTCATCCTTTTTTCGTTGTCTCTCTATTATAAATACGGTGAAATTGGGAAAAGGTACTTGTAAGAAACCGAAAAAAGTTATTTTTTATTCAGGAAAAACATTTTACGTAATTGAACGAGTGACTGGGATAGTCTGTTTTTGCTAGATTGATAGTTGATATTCAATATGTCGGCAATTTCTTTGTGAGAGATACCTTTGATATAAAAAAGATATAATATTTCTTTTTGTTTGGCAGAAAGTTCCTGATAAGCCAACGACAGATTGCTTATATCTTCTTTAAGGGCAGATTCTTCTTCTGTTGTAGTGTGATATACTTCCGGTATTTCGTCAATGAAGATGAAATCATTGTGTTTTTCTTCTTTTTCAAGACTGTCCAGCAGATTGTTGCGGAAGGCTTTAAGTAAATATCCTTTTACAGAGGGTGTGTCTGATAAGTTTCGTGATTTAGACATTAGTTTTATAAACAAATTCTGAATGCAGTCTTGTACCAGATCCTGATTGGCAGAAAGTCTGCATCCGTAATTCAAAAGTAATGGATAGTATCGTCTGTATATCTGTTCAAGGGCTTCTTTGTCCCCTTTCAGATAAAGTGACCATAGTATTTCGTCAGACAATTTTTCCATTAACGGGTGTTTGAATTGTATAAAACTATATGGATAAAATTAAAAAATATTCTCGTATCTCGTCTGCAAATGTATGATATTTTTGTGGATAGGGTAATATTATTTCATTGTTTTCAAAAGAAAGAGGTTGATCAAAAATATCAGGCGGGATATCTTTGATCAACCTCTTTTGTCGTATTTGGTTTTAGCTATCGGTTAAAATTCAGCCGGTAGCAAAGGCCAGTTCGTGTCTTTTGTATGGACTTGCTCCATTAATGTTTTCAACTCGGCAAACTTTTCAGGATTGCGGTCGATCATGTTGTGTACTTCCGAAGGGTCGGCAGCGATATTATACAACTCATATTTCGGTGATTTCTGGATATCCAATAGGATCAGTTTCCAGTTTCCCCGGATGATGGCCTGGCGTCCGTTCATTTCGTGGAATTCAAAGTAGAAGTAATCGTGTTGCTTCTGCCCTTTTTCTCCTTTTAATGTAGGCAGGATACTGATACCGTCGCATTCCGGAGTTTTCTTAGTATGGATGACTTCGGCAAAAGTAGGCATCATATCCCAGAAAGCACAAGGCTGGTGGGAGATCGTTCCTTCTTCTATTTGTCCGGGCCATGCAGCGATCATCGGTACACGGATGCCTCCTTCATATAAATCCCGTTTGATGCCGCGGTAGATGCCATTGCTGTTAAAGAATTCAGGGTCGGCTCCTCCTTCACGGTGCGGTCCGTTATCGCTGGTGAAGATGATGAGTGTATTATCATATAACCCCAGTTCCTTCAGTTTGGCAACGATCTGCCCTACATATACATCGTAGCGGTAAACCATTGCTGCGAATGTGGCATGCGGGTATACCTGGGAACAATAGCCACCTTTGCGGAACATAGGCCCTGAATCGGTACCGTGATGAGGCTGTTCCGGATACATTCCTCTGAATTTCTGTATAATACTGTCTTCCGGTACCAATAATTCGGCATGGGGTAAGACATAAGGGATGAAGAGGAAGAAAGGCTCTTCTTTATTGTCGTCTATGAATTTCAGGGCATGTTTGTGAATCTCGTCCTGGGAATAGGTCCCATAGGCTCCGTTTGCATTTTCAGGATAATCAATTCGTTTATCGTTATCCCACATATGGTCGGGATAATAGTTGTGTGCAAGAAGCTGGCTGTTGTATCCGAAGAACGTATCGACGAATTGCTTGTTCGGATCACCGGTGCTGCCAACTTCTCCCAGTCCCCATTTCCCGAAAGCTCCGGTTTTGTAACCGGCCTCTTTGAATATTTTGAAGATGGTGTTGGTGCCGGTAGGAAGGGCTACTTCATAATCAGGGTTTACGCTGGAGTTGCCGCGGATGCAGGTGTTTCCGGTATGCATTCCGGTTACCAGGCTGCAACGGGAAGGGGCGCTGACGGTCGTTCCTGAATAACATTGGGTGAAACGTATGCCCCGCTGTGCCAGTTCGTCTATATTAGGTGTCTGGAATTTTTCCTGTCCGTAACAACTCAGGTCGCCGTAACCAAGGTCATCAGCCAGGATGAATACGACATTTGTTTTCTCTTTGGCTGAAAGGGATATTGCACTGCTCCCGGCGGTGAGCAGGTAGATACTGTAAAGTGAAATATTTCTTTTCATGGAATTAAGTGGGAATTTAAAAGGCTGTTTCAAAACGAAGGTTTCAAAAACAGCCTTTTATAATTAATAATGGAATTGTTTATTCAGCATTGGAACGCGGATAACCTTCATTCTGATCCATATTCTGGTTCAGCAACAACTCATTGCTGGGCAGTGGGAACAGATAATGGCGGTCTACCCATCCTACAGGTTTGCTGAAGAATACGATACGACCTTCGTCGCCATTGCGGTCAAGTTTCAGTTTGAAGTTTGACGGATTGGCAGAATCACCCATGTGACGTTCGTCTTCCAGGTCTGATTTCTTCAGATAAACGCCGAATTGCTGTTTATTCATATATTCTGCCTTTTTCCAACGGCGCAGGTCATCGTAACGGTATCCTTCGAACATCAGTTCGACACGGCGTTCACGACGGATTTCCCACAGAACCGGATCGACCGACTGGTCTCTTTTCGGATCGAAAGAAGCATTGATCTCGCTTACTTTCATATCCGCCACATGAGCACGTTTACGTAAAACGTTGATGGTGGCATCTGCAATTCCCTGGTTGAACTGTCCTAACTCCCAGGCAACTTCTGCATGGTTAACCATCACCTCTCCCATGCGGAACAACGGGAAGTCGGTAGAGTTCACGCTACCCGCGGAGTTTACCGGAGTAACCGTATTATAATATTTCCATACATAGTAACCGCCATAAGAAGTCATGAATCCCTGTCCCATATTATAAGAGTTTTCACGGAAATGGGGAACTTCGCGTAATATCTGGCCAGCCCACTGTAATGCCGGAAGCGTTTTAGTAGAACCGCCTGTGTTCGAGATTTGTGCCATCAGGTCTATAAATTCTTTATCCCGGGGATCATCTGTATTGGTAACTTTCGACATATCCATATTCGTTGCCGTCGGGCTGTTTACCTTATACGGAGGACATACATTGAAATATAAACGATAATCCCTGTTGCGGAATTCTGTGTAAACATCTGCATCACCGGTTTCTTTGTTTCCTCCGAACATTTCGCTGGTATAAATAGGTTTACCATCCTGGCAAAGATAAGCGGCGACACCGTCCGAGCTGATTTCCGAATAATGGGAAGATGTTCTCACGTAGCGTGTCATATTGTGTCCTTTTCCGTCTGACAGGAAATTCTTGTAAAGCAATATACCTGTCATTCCCTGTAATTCTTCAGAATTGAACAGTTCGTCATAATGATTATGTACGGTCGGATGAGCATTGATCAACTCTGTCGAAGCCTTGTAACTTGCCTGTAAATAGGTCATGCCGTCAGAAATGTTGTGGTATTTCTGCCAGGTTCCTTCGAACAAACCGAAACGGGAGATCAGGGCGCAAACGACTTCGCGGTTGATTGTGTTTTCACCGTCACCGTCGGGATTTATATTTTCCTTAGCGTATTCCAGCATTTCCAATACTTTGGCTGCCAGTTCCGTACGGGGAGTCCTTTTGGCATATAATACTTCCGTATCTGTATCTTTCAAGGCATTTTCTACCCATATGGCACTTCCGTAGTAAGCGATCAGTCGGTAATATTCGTTTGCTTTGAAGAAATAACCGAGACTGCGCCAGTGGGCTTTCTCCGTTTCGTTCATCTGGGAATTATCCAGATTGTCCAGCATGATGTTGATGGCACGGATACGTTCATAAGGTTTACTGTAAGCGTCGTCCGTACTGGGAACAGTTACTTTTTCAGGCCATACCCATTGGTTCTCACTTCCCGGATTTCCATAGAAACCATTATCCGAATAGCTGTCGAAGATATATTTTTCGTTAGGACCGCCTTTTATTGCTGTCGGACCGGCATAAGCAGTCAGATACGTATAAAACTTCCAGGAGTATGTCTTGAAATTGTCGTAGCTTACGAATACTGTTTCTTCCGTCTGCTTGTCGAGCGGAAGTCTTTCCAGGTAGTCGTTGTTCAGGCATGACTGGAAAAGAGTGGTACCTATTGCCAGGAAACTTATTAATAACTTTTTCATATATAGTGAATCTCCTTTACTTTAGAATGTAACATTAATACCAAAAGAAAATTGTCTCATCAACGGGTAGGACCAGCCGGATGCTTTAGAGTCGCCTTCGATATTGGCGTTTACTTTGTTGCTGCCCGGTGTCATACTGTATGAATCAGGATAGTATCCTTCCGGCAGGTGATGCCATGTGAAAAGGTTTTCACCGCTGAAGAATATTCTCAGCTTCTGAAGGTATAGCTTATTGCAAAGATCTGCCGGCAGATTGTAACCTATGGTCAGGTTCTTTAAGCGGACATACGAACCGTCTTCCAGATATTTAGTCTGGCGTTTGCTGTTGTAACTGTTGTTGCCGCCTTCTCCGTATACTCTCGGATAATATGCGTTGGTGTTTTCTTCTGTCCAGTAATCTGTCTGATAGTCAAATACGGAGGTGACGAACTGTCCGTTGGGTGCCCATAAGTCTCCAACCCATAAGTCACGTTTGCCTACTCCGGTGAAGAATAAAGACAGGTCGAAGTCTTTGTAAGAGATACCGGCATTGATACCATACTGGAAGCGAGGAGTGCTGTTTCCGATTTTGCGCAGGTCGCCCGGGTTATTTTCCGAGTTGTCACCGTCGCTGATTTTGCCATCGCCGTCGAAGTCTTTGTAAAGAATGTCGCCCGGTTTTACATTATCCCTGTTCTGTCCCAGGAAAACGGGAACGTCGTCTTTCAGTTTTCCGTCAACGAAATCATTTTCCGTATAGAAACGGTCGGTTGTATAACCCCATATTTCACCGAATTCCATGCCTTCGCGATAATACATTTTTTCGATGTTATTGTCCGAGGCATCCTTATAAGTCAACAGGTTGTCGTCATTGCTGTATTTGGTGATCTTTGAGCGGGAATCATACAGGTTCAAACCGATGTTGTAACGGATATATTTTCCGATCTTGTCGTTCCATGTGATTGCCAATTCCCAACCTTTACTACGCATATCGGCAGCATTCACTTTTGGGGCTGAAGCTCCCAGTACGCCTGGCAGCGGTTTGGCTGCGGTAAGCATATCTTTCGTATCACGCTGGTACCAATCGAAAACAATGCCCAGGCGGTTGAGCAGATTCAGGTCGACGCCAATGTCCAATGTGTTAACTGTTTCCCAGGTAAATGAAGAACTAACCAGTCCCGGAACACCTAAGGTCGTTACATATTTGTCTGTTCCCGGTAAGATCCAGTTGTAGTCATTCTTAGCATCGATAGTCGGCAGGTAAGCGTAATAATCTACATTCTGATTACCGATGCTACCCCATGATGCTCTTAGTTTCAGATTGTTCATCCAATCTTTTGTATCTTCCATGAAAGATTCTTCCGAAATACGCCATCCGGCAGAGAAAGAAGGGAAGAAACCGAAGCGGTCGTTTTTCGGGAAGCGGGATGAACCGTCGTAACGTCCGTTTGCCTCCACCAGGTATCTGCCTTTGTATGAGTAGTTCACACGATAGAATAAACTTCTGAGGGCATATTCTTTAAAGCTGTCTTCTGAGGTGATCGTTCCGGTTGACTGCGAGATAGAAGGCAATCCCTGGTTGATCGGGTCTTCACGGGTCGCTTTCAGTGATTCGTAGTACCAGTTTTCTTGGTTGTAACCACCCATTACGGAGAAAGAATGATCGTCGATATCTTTTGAATAAGTCGCAAAGATGTTGATAGCATTGGTGGTTTCAAAGAACTGTTTCATCTGGTACTTTGAATTTGTATATGTATCTTTCTTTTCTCCTGTTACCGGGGCGATGTATTTATAGATTTCATTGAATTGCTTTTCTGATCCCCAGTTGCGGTTGAAGCTGTATTCGCCGATGATATCCAGTCCTTCAAGCGGTTTAACCATTACACGGCCCAGGATACGGGTGTTGTTTGCCCGGTTGATCTTGGGAGAAGCCAGTCTCAGCAGATTGGATGGTGTTCCGTAAGGAAGTAATTCGTCGTCATCTTCGGTTGCATAGCCGTATCCCAGCGGACACATACTCGGCATGCTGCTGGCAAACGACCAGATAGCGTTTTCTCCATGTTCGGAAGTACCGGATTGTGCTGTCGATGTCTTGGAGTCCGTATAACGGAAATCTGCCTGCAATGTCAGCCATTTGTTTGCATCCATACTAACGAAAGCAGATGCGTTATAACGTTTATATGAGTCTTTGTCTGTAACCAGTATACCGTCTTCATCCACCATGCCGAATGATACGCGGTAAGTCGCTTTACTGCTACCGCCTGTTACAGAGACATTGTGCTGTTGCTGGAAACCGAAGTTATCCATCATATCGTCAATCACATCTGTTTCAGCCAGGTTGTAACGTACGCCGTCTGCATAAACATAACCGTCTTTGTGTTGTCCGTTCCTGTATTCATTCAGGTATCCCAACCATTGTTCGGTGTCCTGTCCCCCGTAGTAACGTTTCAGTCCCATATTGGCATAAGTCTGTACGGTCGTGTACGGATCAACTTTATTAGGCATGGTAGCAGGAGTGGAAAAGGAGAAGTTATTATTATAACTTACACGCATCGGCGTATCTTTTTTTCCTTGCTTGGTGGTAATCAGGATTACACCGAATGCAGCACGGGCTCCGTAGATAGCAGAAGCAGCAGCATCTTTCAGGGTGGTTACGCTTTCGATATCATTCGGGTCCAGTAAGTCGATGTCCATCGGAACGTTATCGACCAATACCAGCGGTGCGCCGTTTGTATCGTCGTTGATACTGGTTGCACCACGTACGTTCATATTGATAGTCGTACCGGGTTTACCGTTGTTGCGGCTTACCTGCAAACCTGGGATTGCTCCTTCCAGTGCCTGTGCCGTGTTGCCGACGGGGCGGTTACCCACTACGTCTTCCATTTTAACGGTTGTGATCGCGCCGGTCAGGTTTACCTTTTTCTGGGCACCGTAACCAACCACCACCACTTCGTCCAATGCCTGGCTGTCTTCTTCCAGGATTACGTTGAGGGTCGATTCGTTACCAACTTTAATTTCTTTCGTATTGTAACCGATAAAAGAAACCTGAAGGATAGCTCCGGGTTGTACGGTCAGTGAAAATTGGCCGTTCACATCGGTGATCGTTCCGTTGGTAGTCCCTTTTTCGACAATGTTGGCACCAATAACTTCCAGTCCGCTTTTATCTTTGATAACTCCGGTTACAGTCTTTCCTGTCTGTTGGGATTGAGCGGTCGAATTTATTTCGGAAGTGTTTTTTTTCATAGAAAGCACAATGTGCTTACCTTCCATTTCGTAGGTAATGTTTGTGCCGTTGAAGAGTTCCGACAATACTTTGTCAACTGTCTTTTCTTTCGCTTTAACAGAAGCCGTACGGCTGACATTTACATTATTCTTGTTGTAAATGAACAAATAATCGGTCTGTGATTCGATTGAATTTAAAATTTTACTGACTGCCACGTTATTCTCGTTCAGAGTTACCCTGGCGTTCTGAGAACTTACATTTCCTGCAATACCAGTGAATGCGCAACTCAGCAGAAGGAATGTTGATAATTTCATAATCCGTCCCAAATGGTTTGATTTATACTTTTTAGGTACAAAAAGGGTTTGACAAAGAAAATTTATCATAACTTTGTGTGGATTTAAATGTTAATAATGAGATAATTAATCGATGTTGTCTCTGATTAGCTTTCGGCCGGGGGATGTGGGGACATCTTCCGGCTTTGCTTTTTTTTCTTATGGGTCTCTGTTCATGGTGTATTGATTTTAAGATGTAACATATTTATATGATTGTAATTGTATTCAAGTCATCGTCTCTTATATATTTGAATGAGACGTCTTTCTGAAGAACTCTCAATGCATATTCTATACCGTCGGTTTGCCTGAACTTTCCGGTGCAGCGGTATTTCGATACGCTGTTATTTTTTATGAAGATGTCGATGCCGTAATAAACAGAGAATTTTTTCATCAGACTGTCGAATGGTTCGTCATCCAGGCAGATCAATCCTTCTCTCCAGCGCAGATGTTCCATATTATTGATCGTATCTTTTCGCAACGTACCGTTTATTTCTGTTACTTTCTCATGGGGAGTGAGTGAAACATGCTCAGTATTGTTGGATGAGAAAACTTCGACTGCACCTTCCAGCAGGGAGGTTTCGAATGCACTCAGTTTATTCTGATAGGCGGAGATATTGAAAGTTGTTCCTAATACTTTGATATCATACTTGTGTGTTTTTACGATAAAGGGTGCCTTTTCATTTTTCGTTACCTCAAAATAGCCTTCACCATCCAGTATGACTTCGCGCTTCTTTTTCCCGAATGAAGTGGGATAGGTTAGTTTTGATTTGGAGTTGAGCCAGACCCGTGTGCCGTCTTCAAGCACCAACTCTACACGCTGGCCGGCGGGAACCATAACGGCTTGTAATCCCCCGGCTTCTTTATTGCCGGAGATAATCCAGATCCAGGAGAGAGCAAACAGTAGAGCGACAGAAGCGGCGATGCTCGCTACTTTCCAAAGAATAAATGATTTATTCTGAACTGAGAATGCTGTCGCGTTCTCAGTAGGCTTTGTATAGTGTACTAATAGCGCATTCCAGATTTTGCGCTCTTCCAGATACTCCCGGTAATTGTCACCGGAAGCTTCCGCCCAATCCATGATCAGTTTTTCTTCCTGGGGGGAAGTTTCGCCTCTGAAATATTTATGTAGTAATTCTTTTTCCATTCTTTCGTATTGATTCAGGTTCCCGTTCAGTCCTTTCATACTAATAACACCCCATTCCCGGATTACCCTAACGAAAAAAGAAAAAAAATTACATCTTTTCAGATCAGCGCTGATCACAGATCGGCGAAAGCATGCAAAATATATGTGTGTTTAACTTGGGAATCAATGTCTTATTTGAAATAACTATGTTCCTTGACTACGGCTCCTTTGTCATCGAAATAAACTTTCATTTCTTTTCCTTCGCGTGTCACCAGGATAACTTTGTATTTAACATAAGTGCTGTTATTCGACACGTAAACGGATTTTATCAGACAATCCTGATAGACATTGTTTACACCCTCCTGAAGTATCTGGGGGATATTCGTAACGTCTATTTCATAAAACTTATCCTGTTTTTCTACCTGTGTTTTGTTGTCCGGTGCGTTTTGTGCCTGAAGCTGTGACGTAAAAGCGGTGCACATGGCAATCGCTGTCATTAAAATAATCTTTTTCATACTTTCTTTTTTGCCTTAAAACTAAAAACCTAAATTTACCTATTGCCCCATATTCTTCAATTTCCGTGCCAAAAAGATGATATGAACTATTCTTTCAGGTAACATGTTCTAAATGGGCAGGTTAATTTTTTATTGATTAACCGGGGTAAAAAGAAGTAAATCCGTCAGGTGGGGAATTTCTCCATACTTGTGTGGATTTTTCTACAAGAAGAAGTACCTTCTGTAAGGAATCGAAGGAGAAACAAAAAAATTACTACCTTTGTCAGGTTGTGATAGAAATAAAAGATTGCATGATATATAATGTATAGAAAATCAAGATGAAACAAACGAGTATACTAATCACTATTCTCTCATTTTTTCTGTTGACGGCTTGTGTGACAAAGCAGGCTAATGAGACTGTTGTTACAGTCACGATTGAACCTCAGCGCTATTTTGCGGAAAAGATAGCAGGAGATAAATTCAAGATAAATTGTGTAGTCCCTGCCGGGCAAAGTCCTGAAACATACGATCCTACTCCCCAGCAAATGATACAGATCGGAAGAAGTATCGCTTACTTGCGCATCGGTCCTATCGGGTTTGAACAGGCCTGGATGGATAAGATACGTGAAAATAATCCGAAACTACAGGTGTTTGATACATCTGAAGGAATGAACCTGCTGACAGATACGGAAGACGACGACCATGCACATGAACATGGCACCCACGATCATGATGCCCATGCCGGAGAGGAGGCGCATCACCATCATCATGGCGGAGTCGATCCGCATATATGGAGTTCGATTGCCGGAGCTAAGGCTGTTGCCTGGAATACGTTGAATGCATTTATTGAACTCGATCCCGAGAATACGGAGTACTTTTGGCAGAACTATAATAAACTGGTGGACGAGATCGATAAAACAAATACTGAGATAAAGCAACTGCTCGACCCGTTGACTGACCGTACATTTATTATCTACCATCCGGCACTGACTTATTTTGCCAACGAGTTTAATCTCACGCAACTTTGTATCGAGATGGACGGCAAAGAACCTTCGCCTGCACAACTGAAACGGTTGGTGGAAACAGCGCGTGCCAACAATGCCCGTGTCGTATTCATTCAACAGGAGTTCGATCAGAAGAATGCCGAACTGATTGCCAAAGAGACAGGTTGTAAACTGACTGTAATCAATCCGTTGGCTTATGACTGGACTAAAGAAATGATTCATATAGCAAAAGCACTGGCTGATGGACAAACTCATTGAAATAGATAAGATAACAGCCGCTTACGGGAATAAGACTGTCTTGAAAAATGTCTCCTTGATCGTATGGAAAGATGATTTCCTGGGCATAATCGGTCCTAACGGCGGTGGTAAAACAACACTGCTGAAGGTGATTCTGGGATTACTTCAGCCGGTATCCGGTGCGATACGTTTTTATCAGAATGGGGTTGAAGTTTCTTCTTTACGGATTGGTTATCTGCCTCAGTTGAATAATATTGACCGTAAATTCCCTATTTCCGTATGGGAAGTGGTCGCTTCGGGACTGGCTGCTGAAAAGCCTCGCTTCCGTTCTTATACGGCTGTCCAGAAGGAGCGTATTGAGGTGGTGATCCGGCAGATGGGGCTCGAAGATTTGTATACCCGTTCGATCGGAGAGTTATCGGGAGGGCAGCTACAACGTGTTTTGTTAGGCCGTTCGATCGTTTCACGTCCGCAATTACTGATTCTTGATGAACCTAACTCGTATGTCGATAAACGGTTTGAGTCGCGTTTTTACCAGTTACTGGAGGATATCAATAAAGAGAGTGCCATTATTCTAGTCTCTCACGATATCGGAACGGTCCTGGCAATGGTGAAAAATATTGCTTGTGTGAACGAGACTTTGCATTATCATCCGGTGTGGACGTTTCGGAAGAATGGTTGGGTGAGAAATATGCCTGCCCGATCGAGTTGATCGGACACGGGAATCTGCCGCACCGCGTATTGAAAACACACGAACATTAATATTCTTAATTCCACCATGTCACACATACTTTGCTTAATCTCATTACCGGAAGCCGGTGTTATCGTAGGCATTGCCGTTATCCTGTTCGGATGCAAGGCCGTTACGCAAAATCCTTTTATCTCCAGAGGACAGAAGATTGTATGGATACTAATCATTATTGTTCTCAACTGGATTGGTCTGTTATGGTATTACTACACCTATTATATGAAGAATAAAGACTGAGTTATGAAGATATTGATTACAGGTGCAAGCGGATTTATCGGTGGTTTTCTGGTAAAAGAAGCGTTGCGCCGGGGATATGAAACCTGGGCGGGCATACGTGCCACAAGCAGCCGTGAAAACCTACAGGATGAACGGATTCATTTTATTGATCTCAAATATAACAATCGGGAGGCATTGACTGCCCAGTTGAAGGATTTTGTCCGTGAGCAGGGCGCCTGGGATTATGTTATCCATAATGCAGGTCTGACAAAGACGCTCGATAAGCGGAATTTCTTCCGTATCAATGCAGAGAATACGCATAACTTCATAGAGGCATTGGCTGCTGCCGGTTGCAAACCGAAAAAGTTTCTGTTGATGAGTAGCCTGAGCAGTTATGGGAGGGGAGACGAGGTGAATTTCCGTCCGATTCGCCTGGATGATCCGCAACAACCGGATACTGCCTATGGTAAAAGTAAACTGGAAGCGGAGAACTATGTGCGCAACCAATCTCATTTCCCTTATGTGATCCTACGTCCGACGGGTGTGTATGGCCCCGGTGAAAAGGATTATTTTATGGAGATCAAAAGCGTAAAGTCGGGATTTGACTTTGCGGTAGGATTCATTCCCCAGCGTATTACATTTATATATGTAAAGGATCTGGCGAGAGTAGCGTTCCTGGCGTTGGAAAATGAAACAATCCTTAACCGGCATTATTTTGTGGCAGACGGAGATGTGTATACCGACGAGTCATTTGCACGGATGATACAGGATATAGTAAAGAAAAGACATGTGCTGCATGCCCGCATCCCGCTGGGACTGGTTCATGTAGCGTGCCATTGTTCCGAGTGGATAGGCAAATTGTTGAATAAGAGTATGACACTGAACACCGATAAATATATCATCCTGAAGCAGCGTAACTGGATTTGCGATGTTACGCCACTTCAGGATGAACTAGGTTTCACTCCTGAATACCCTTTGCGCAAAGGTTGGAGGAAAGTATTGAGTGGTATTGTAAGGAAGGGTGGCTGTAGATCAGTCCACCTTTTTTACACTACCGATTCCCGCCTTTTCCATTTTTATGGAAGGGTCTCCTTTATACCTGATATTCCCGCTACCGGCTATAGATACTTCCAGTTGGTTTACCGTAACAGTATCTTTCATGTGAAGCATGACGCTGCCCGCCAGGTTGAATTTGACCTTGTCGTTCGAAGACAGCTTGCTGTTTACATTGAATTTTTCTGCACCGGCCAGATCTACCTTCTTCAACTGCCTGGAATTGGAGGTAATGATGAATTGGGTCGGACGGAGGCGGAGTGTTTTATTTTCTTGTTTAGGGCGGATGACAAGCTTATTATCATCCGTCTTGAAATCGAAAAGGTCATAAATGTTCTGATCGACTGTGACAGTCAGTGCAGGTGCCGATTCTTCCTGAGTGTAATTGAAAACAGCTGCCGATGCATCGACGCTTATCTGATCGTAGTCTGAAATGTCGATCGTATGTGTCGTTACATTTCCGTCTCCTTTTACAGCAGGAAAAAATATACATCCTTGGGCAAGTAAAAGGATACTGCCCAATACTATAAGTGATAATTTCTTACTCATCTTATTTTACTTCTTCTACGGAGCCTTTACCAATAATTTTCTGTTGAACGGCTGTCGGGCCTTTATAACGGATTTTGCCTTTGCCGACAACGTTTGCCTTGAGGTTATTGGTGGGGTGAACTTCCATCGTTCCGTTGCCGGTCATTTTGCAACTCAGTTCAGGAACGTCTACACCGAAAGCCATGATCTCTCCACTGCTGGTGATGCTGTATTCACCTTCCTTGGCATTTCCTTTTTTCAGGTTGATAGTGCCGGAGCCGTTGATGCTGCATTCCAGTTTGTCTACTTGGAGGTCATTGACTACCATATTGGCACTACCGGAAACATTCAACTCCAGTTTTCCTACTTTTATCAGTTCTTTTAGTTGTACCAGGCAGTTGGAGTTTGCCTTTATTTTTACTTCGTCACCGGTCAAAGAGCTGTTTATCATGAAATTTGCATTTCCGGCGGCTTTCACCTCTTTCAGCCATTTGGAGTTGGTCTTTACGATAAATTTGGTATAGTGGTCCACTTTGACTCCTTTAAAACCAACAGAAAGTTCGCGCTCCTTTATATTGATGTTGACGTATTCATGCAGGTTTTCATCAACCGTTACTTCAATATAGGGTTCTGCATTCGACTGTTCATAGTTGAAATCGATAACGCCGTCAATCTTGATGGCATTGTAATCATCGATTTTTATTTTCTTTGTGGTAAGGGTCCCGTTGCCCTTCACATGATCTGCCGCCTGGACTGTAAATAACAGGCCCAGCAACATGATAATAGATAATAACCCTTTTGTTCTCATAATTTATTTGTTTAGTATTGCCTTTTCTTATAATAAATAGACGTGACTCCGATGCGGTCGGTTACAAAAATAGGAGTAATTTAATTTATAATTCCTACATTTCGTATATTTTTATAGGGAATTAAGTTTTGGAATTATAATAAATAACCCAGATATCACTATTCATCCAATGCCTTGATGAAAAGTAACTCCGGGTTTTCCAACTCCCAATATAATGATCTCTTATTTTATGTGGTCGATATCGCTGGAACCGCTTGAATGCTTTTTAACTTCCGGGTTACCTTTGTATTTGATATCGCTGCTACCGGAAGCGTTGGCTTCCAGTTTTTCGGTAACGGTTGTGAAAATGTCACTGCTGCCGCTTGCAGAACATTTCAGTCTTTTTATAACGAAGTCGTATGCTTTGATATCACTGCTGCCGCTGCAACTATATTTTCCGTCGTTTGCTTTTCCTTTCAGATTCATGTCGCTGGAGCCTGAGGAGTGGGTATCTATTTTGTCACAAATCAGATCTGAGATTTTCAGGTCGCTGGCCCCGCTCAGGTTGATTTTGCACAGGCTGGTTATGCGTATCGGTTTTTCCAGATAAACATCACTTGCTCCGGAAGCACTGATTTCCAGGTTTTCTCCGGAGAGGGAGCTGCGCAGATAGAAATCGATGCCCCCTGATACCCCTAATTTATTTAATTCTGAGGAATGAGTTTCTATAATCAATTTGCTCGGATTAATACGAGTGCCGCGTTCTGTCTCTATCTGAAGTACGTCTCCGTTTGAGTTGAATTTTAATTCGGAAAGGAGGTTCTCGTCGATGGTGATCTTTAAGCCGGATTTACCGCCCTTCTGTGTGTAATTCACCTGGGGAGACTGGTTCTTGCCGAAGAAAGAGTTTCCGCCTGTTTCGATTCCCTGGCCTACTTTTATCTGTTTATAATCGGAGACCTGGATCTCTTTGGTTATTATATTACCGTTCCCTTTGATTTTCTCTGCAAAACAGGATATAGTGCTGAATGCGATTAAACTGATGATGGCGAATGTAATTCTTTTCATGATGTTTGTTGTTAAGTTATGTTTGTTATTTAGTTTGCACTTTTTAATTTACCGGAGCCGATGATACTTTTGCTCGTAGTTGGATTACCTTTATAATAGACATTCCCGCTTCCTACGATGTTTGCTTCCAACTGATTTCTGGTATGAGTCTGGATATTTCCGCTACCGGCTATGTTGCATTCCGTTTTGCCGGTGACGCATTCGTAGGCTTTAATGTTGCCGCTTGCTGCCAGGTTGTATTCTGCGCGGTCCGCTTTTCCTGCAATCTGGATATAACCGCTGCCTGCCAGGCTGCATTCTATTCCTGCCAGATCGATATTGGAGGCTACTACGCTCCCGGAGCTGGCCAAGTTGATTTCCAGCTTGTTTCCTTCTACTTTCTTTTCCAAAAGAATATTGCCGCTGCCTGCCATATTGATTTCCAGTTTTCCGATATTTATCGGACTGGCAATAATGAAATCACCGGAAGATACCACGTTCAACTCTTTTATTTCGCGTGAGTTGGTTATAACCTTAAATTTGGTCGGTTGGAGGTTATATGAATTACCGTTACGACTATTTTCCTTGATCTTTTTGGGACCGATTATCAATTCCTTGCCGTCTACCTGTGCTTTCAGTAACGGAAACAGATTCTCGTCGATCATGATTTTCAGATAAGGAGCGGCATCCGATTGTTCATAAACAAACTCCATGACTCCGACTGTCGATATTTCATTATAGTCGCTGATAGAAATTTCTTTGGTAATGATATTTCCGTTTCCTTCCACTTTTTCATTGGTGAAAGCAAATCCAGTCAATGTGGTCAGTAAACAGGCAATAAGAAGGGATACTTTTGTTTTCATCTGTATAATTTTTTAGTTCTTTTATTTATAAGACGAATGCTATTGCGTTTAGGTTGCAGATTTGAAAGACTTTTTTGGGAAAAAAGCGAAAAGAAAAGGGATGGACGGATAAAAAGAAAACCGCAATCCATATAATTAACGGATGCGGCTTCTTTGCTTTCCAACGAAGCAGTCTCACGATTCCTCCTTTGCAAAGACTTGTTAACCTTAGATCTAAAATACTATGAAAAAAACTCATTGCAAATATAAGAGGAATTATAATATGTGCAATATACTATCGTCTCAATTTATTGTAAATTTGTCACTTTATGACGTAAATGTTACAATTTTTGAATGATTTGTTACAGTATACCGAACTTTTTCGGGATAGAATCCATAATATCAAACAGTTCTGACACTGTTTCAGCCCGTAACATAGCGACACGTGTTTGCTTGAAATCGCTAATTCCTTTGAACAATGGAGTGGCTGCCAGGTGACGTCGGATATGCAAAATACCGCGTCGTTCGTCCAAACGTTCCACACTTTGGTTGACCTGCTGTTTAAGGATATCCAGATACCAGGTGAATTTTTCTTCCGGCAGTGTTTCCCCGGTAGTCAGGAAATGTTTCACTTCACGGAATATCCAGGGGCGTCCGATACTTCCGCGACCGATCATAACGCCATCTACTCCATAATTGTCGAAACGCTGTTTGCATATTTCGGCAGAGGTCACATCGCCGTTACCGATAATGGGGATATGCATCCGGGGATTATTTTTTACCTCACCGATCAGTGTCCAGTCCGCTTCGCCGGTGTACATCTGGGCACGGGTACGGCCATGGATAGAAAGGGCAGCGATGCCACAATCCTGCAACTGTTCGGCCAGGTCGACGATTATTTTATTATCCGCATCCCATCCCAGACGTGTTTTAACCGTAACCGGAATATTGACGGTTTTTACTACTTCTTTCGTTATTTCAAGCATCAAAGGAATGTTCCGGAGCATACCGGCACCGGCACCTTTGCCTGCCACTTTCTTGACCGGACAACCGAAGTTGATATCCAGTATATCAGGACGGGCAGCTTCGCATATTTTGGCTGCTTCCACCATTGCGTCTACTTCTTTTCCATATATCTGGATAGCGACCGGGCGTTCATCTTCGGCAACGGTCAGTTTTTCCTGTGTCTTGTTTACGCTGCGTATCAAGGCGTCGCTCGATACAAATTCCGTATAAACCATATCCGCACCGAATCGCTTACACATCAGACGGAAAGAGATATCCGTTACATCTTCCATCGGTGCCAGGAATACCGGGCGTTCACCTAAATCTATTGAGCCTATCTTCATACCTTCTTATTATAGAGCACAAAAGTACTGCTTTTCCGGTAAGAATCATGAAATAATAGCCTTCAATCTGTGATCTACTACATATTATAGTAGATTAACTATATATTGTAGTTGTATTACTAAGGAATATAGTTATATTTGTGCATTCCTTTAATAAAACAACAGATTATGAAACGATTGACATCGAAAGAAGAAGAGATATTGGGCTATTTTTGGGCGAAAGGCCCTCTGTTTGTCCGCGAACTTCTCGATTTGCAGGAGGAACCCAAGCCGCATTATAATACGCTTTCAACCATTGTTCGCACATTGGAGGAAAAAGGATATATCGGTTATAAGGTATTTGGAAATACACATCAGTATTATGCATTAATTTCGGAAGACGAATACCGGAAGAAAACCCTGAAGCAGGTGGTCGATAAATATTTCGATAATTCCTATACTCGTGTCGTCTCTACTTTGATTGAGGAAGAGGCGTTGACTCTTGACGAATTGCAAGAGTTGATACAACAGATTAAAAATAAGTAAAAACGTAGGCTTATGGGAGCTTTACTTCTGTACATACTGAAATCCACTATTTGCCTGATATTATTTTATTTAGGTTTCAAGGCGTTGCTTAGCAACGATACGTTCTTCCGTTTCAACCGGTGGGTGTTACTAGGAGGGATAGGGATCTGTATGTTGCTGCCGGTCATAAAGATACAGACTTCCGAACCTTTGTTGATACAACAACCGATAATTCATCTGGAAAAGATGATAGCCGGTGAGGAAACTGTTGCAATTCATCTTCCGGATAATAATTCCGGAGTGGATATAACTCCCGTAACCGGGCCGGCAAGGATGATCGATTGGGGACAGATCATAGCTCTCCTTTATTGGGCAGGAGTTGTTTTTTGTCTGATGACAACGTTGCTGTCGTTCAGAAAGATGTTTGTTTTGATTCGGAGTGGGCGCAAATTGCAACAGGGGCGCTATACATTAATAATAGTTCCTTCCTGTGTGTCCCCTTTCAGTTGGGGACGTTATATTATTCTTTCGGAAGAAGATTATGAGAAATATCCTGACGAGATTCTGACGCATGAAATGATGCATTTGAAATCTCATCATTCCATTGACCTGCTTTTTATGGAGTGCATTCTTTGGCTTCACTGGTTCAACCCGGCTATCTGGCTGTTGAAACGGGAGTTGAAGGATATTCATGAATACCAGGCCGATAAAGGAGTACTTACCCTGGGCATCGATGCAACAAAATATCAACTGTTACTCGTGAAAAAAGCTGTCGGCTCCAGCCTCTACACTCTTGCCAACAGCTTCAATCACAGTAAAATTAAAAAACGTATTACTATGATGTTAAAAGGTAAATCAAACAATTGGGCCCGGTTGAAGCTATTGCTCCTGGTCCCCGTAGGACTTATCGTCCTGAACGCTTTTGCCCGTCCGGAAGTAAACCGGCAGTTAGAAACGCTTGTACAGAGCAAAGATAAGGAAACTCCGCCGGAAGAGCAACAGGATATGAAGAGTTTCTTTAAGACGGAATTGGATAGTTATATGAAAAAGGTGGAACCGCAAACCCGGTTTGAACCTGATGAAATTATAGCTTTCATGAAAAAGAATACTGAGCCGAAGGATTTATTTATCAATGCTAAAGGTGATGTGCTGTTGAATAATGATTTTGCAAACTATAAAGAAAAGGAACAATTCTTGACCAAGTTGCAGGATTTATTTGAAAAAAGTAAAAAGCCTGTTTCCTTCTATTTCCTTATTGACATAAATACTCCGGAGGAGCTACTGAGGCCGTTTTACACTTGGTAAAAGAGGCATTTGATAAGCGACAAAAAGTTGTAGGTGTTGATAAAGCCCCCTTCCTTCTGTTTGAGGATGCCAGAAATAATAAGAATTTTCCGGGAAAGGAGCAGGAAAAGAAGCAGGATGTAGCTTATTATACGGTCGATGGAAAGCAAGTGAGTCCTAAAGCGTATGAAGAGTTGAAAAAGAACTTTAAACAGATTAAACCTCGCAAGAGTGATTTAGTGGATATAAAGGGTAAAGTCGTGGAAATTCATACCTATATGAAACTGGAAGATGGCTCGACTATACCTTCGCCCGCTCTTTATGCTGAAATTTTAGAAGATGACAGTACTGCTTATCCCGTATTAATATCTTATCGAACGGCATCTTTCGAATCCGGTGTTTATGAAGCTACGCTGTCTAAAAAGATGGAGAATGTAAAAGCTACTGCTGAAAGAATAAGTAAGGGAAAAGAGAAGGTTGAGGAACTCACTGTTTTGCCGGCCAACAAAGATGTTCCATTGAGTTATCTTGAAGCAGTAAAGCAGGTTCTGGAAGAGAAAGGACTCTCTTGCGTGATTAAAAATAAGGTTCCTGACGGTGTTAAATGATTTGTTTATTTTTTATATCGGGGGCAAAAGTCAGTTTTGTCATGGCGGACTTGATCCGCCAACTCATACTATAGATTGAGTATAAGTCAAGTATGGGGTCCCGGGTCAAGCCCGGGATGACAGAACTGTCGCTCTGATAAGGAAAAATAGAGACTCACATCTGACAAATAGTGAATCATATTATAAAATCAAAATAGTTTCTAGAAGAAACTCCTATCTTTATGGCCGTTCAAAACGGACCACTTTGGACGAAAATGATATTGAAACAGATGAGATATAAGATAGGAATAGTATTTTTCATTTACCTTTTCGTCGCCTGTTCTTCAGCTGAGCGAAAAGAGGCTGTAACTGTCGGGGAACTGTTCCGGCAGGCTGCTTTCTATGAGGAAAGGTTACAGTATATTCCAGCATTGGATACTTATCAACAGGCTATCAGGCTGGCCGAAAAGGATAAAGACAGCCTTGCTCTTTCTCATGGTTATCTGGAAATGGGAAAAATTTACCGGAATCAATCTCTAAAGCAAAAGGCCCTGCAAAGCGAGAAAAAAGCATTGTCTTATCTCGGAGGTGCAGGCGGTGATTCTCTTCGAACGGTGCTTTACCGGGAGATGGGGGATATTTATATGTTGTCCCGAATGCCGGACAGTGCCTTCTATTATTATCAAATGGGCGATTGCCGGATAAAGCAGGCAAAAGTATTGCAGCAGGGAGGAAAGTATAAGGAGTCGGAGGCTTTACTGAAAACTGAATTGGAGCAAACAATCTCCCAAGAAGAAAAAGCGGAACTCTTTCTGGCTCTGGCCGATTTGCAAATAAACATGGGGAAATTGGAAGAAGCTGAAATAAATTTAAGCCAGGTACCCTCTTCCCATCCGCATTTATATGCCGCTTTGTCCCGGATTGCCCAATGTCGCGGAGACAGTCTGCAAGCTGATTTTTATCAAAAGAATTATCTCCATAACCTGTCCGTTTTGCGACGGCAGCAGGAAGACAATCAAATAACTCAACTTCTCTGGACTTCGGAGCAGAAAGAGTGGGAGAGACGTCTCTCGAATGCTGAAAATACTCAAACAGGGCGGCTGTATCTCTGGAGCGCCCTGTTTATCCTTTGCGGTACAAGTCTCTTGGGTTATTCCCGTTACCGGAAGAAAAAGGCGGCCGTCTCCCTGTCGGAAACAGATTTCTTCTCTTCGGAAGTTTATCAGCGTTTCCACCGGAAAGAAGAATGGCGGCCGGGCACTAAAGACTGGGAAGAGTTGTTGCAAGCCTTCAACCGGACCTACCCGGAGTTTCGCGAACGGCTGAAAAAGAAAATACCGAAACAGAGTGAACAGGAATGGCGCATGTGCTGCCTGATTAAAATGGATGTTCCCCCTTCTACAACGGCCATGTTGCTCTGTTGTACCAATCAGGCTATTTCGATGCGTCGTGTCCGTCTTTACCAGAAAATGACGGGTGGAAAGGGAACACCGGAACTGTGTGACTCCTTTATTCGTGATTTTTAAGCAGATGTGAACTGATGTGAAACCGTGAAGGAGACTGTTTCTTCTACTTTTGTCAGAAAAAAGCGTATGAGAAAGATGTTATTGGGGCTCATGGCAGCCATGATGGTTTTAACCGGATGCGGATCGAAGCAGTCGGCCGGCGAATTATCGGAGATTGATTTGACGGCAAAAACGTTTTCTTCCGATAAGGTTGGAATAGCGGACGAAATAGAATCTATTGAGTATATTCCTCTGGAGTTGACCGATGAATCTCTGATTGCAAACGTATTGGATTTATGTGTTTCCGATGAGTATATCTTTATTTATTCTACCCGGCAGGAAAGCGTTTTACAGTTTGACCGGAAAGGAAAGTTTGTCCGTCCTATCGCAAAGACAGGGAACGGTCCGGGAGAAGTCGCACAGATTATATCACTCACCATCGATGAAGAAAACCGCCTTTTTTGTGTTAACGAGTATTTTTCTACCTCGTTCTACTCTTTTGACGGCGAATTTATTAAAAAGATAACGAGCCTGCGTCCTAACTCTTATCAGCTTTCCGTCGGAGCGAATACGATGGCCGAACTAGGCCGGATGTATGTCCCTATGAATATTCCGGGAATGTTCAGCCTTGGAATTTTCAACTGGGCTACGGACGATACGATTGCATTTCGGCGGACGATTGGAAATGTGGGTTTAATGCCACTGGAAGAAGTCAGTTTAAAAGGATGGATATATAATGGCAGCATAGATGGCTGGTTTTGCTATTCGGATGGGATAGATACCGTCTGGAATGTGAATGCAAAAGCAATTTCACCGGCATTTCTTATCAGGCATGGTTATTCTGCTGCCGATGAGGAAGAAATACGTTCTTCTAAAACAGGAAATGCCGCTGTGGATGGTAAATTCAGTATTTTCAATATCTTTGAGACTCCCCGGTCTTATTTTGTCAAATGCTTTAAAGGTTCCGACCAATCTAAATTCTTTTTGTACAGCCTGAATAAAGAAACCGGAGCCTTGTGTCGTGAGGCTTCTCTTATCGACGCAGACGAATTGTTCGGATATAACAGGGCTTTGACCGGCATCGGTATCCGTAATGAAACGGACGGGGGACTTCCCATCTGGCCTTTCTTCTCTTTTCCGGCTAAAAAACTGATGATACAATTCAATACGGCGGTAGAAATAGAATATCTCAAAGAGAAATATCCCGATCTCAGGAAACACCCTGTCCTGCAACAGATAACGGAAGATTCGAATCCGCTCGTTACTATTTATCATTTACGTTGAAAGGCTTAAAAGGTATCGGATGAAGCGTTTTATAGATAAGCTTGTTACCCGGAAAAGTTCCTGACCGTTTTTGCTGCCGACAATTGTGAGCAGGCCTGTCGACAATTATGTGCAAGCCTGTCGATAATCGTCGGCAGGCCTGCGCATAATTATCGATAGCCGGCAGGATTGGATTGTTTTTTCGAAAGCATACCGGTAAGAGGCTAAAAGTTAACCGATTTTATTCATGTAATATTAGGAAGAAACCCGTATCTTTGTGGTTTCTAATTTAAAACCAAACAGCTTTGAACGAAAAAGATTTTGAAATAATGGCGCCGGTAGGTTCGTATGAATCGTTGATGGCGGCTATTCAGGGAGGTGCCGACTCTATCTACTTCGGCATTGAAGGACTGAACATGCGTTCGCGTTCTTCCAATAATTTCACGACAGACGATTTGCGCAAGATTGTTTCTATCTGTAAGGAACACGGGATTAAAAGTTATCTGACGGTCAATACGGTTATTTACGGGGAAGACCTGGCTCTGATGCGCGAGATTATCGATGCGGCGAAGGCGGCGGAAGTCTCTGCCATCATTGCGGCGGATGTGGCTGCAATGAGTTATGCGAACCGTATCGGACAGGAGGTGCATCTTTCTACCCAGTTGAATATTTCGAATGTGGAGGCGCTGAAGTTCTATGCCCAGTTTGCCGATGTGGTGGTGCTGGCCCGCGAGTTGAACCTGAAGCAGGTTTCTGAAATCTATCAGCAAATCGTTGAGCAACAGATTACCGGTCCGGGAGGCGAACTGATTCGTATCGAGATGTTTGCACATGGCGCTCTGTGTATGGCTGTCTCCGGCAAATGTTACCTGAGTTTGCATGAGATGAATGCCTCTGCCAACCGCGGAGCTTGCATGCAGATTTGCCGCCGTGGCTATACGGTGAAGGATAAGGACAGCAATATCGAACTGGATATAGAGAACCAGTATATCATGTCGCCCAAAGACCTGAAGACGATTCATTTTATGAACAAGATGATGGATGCAGGTGTCCGGGTATTTAAGATTGAAGGTCGTGCCCGTGGACCCGAATATGTGCGTATCGTAACGGAGTGTTACAAGGAGGCGGTGAAGGCTTATTGCAGCGGAAGTTATGATGAAGAGAAAATCGCTGTTTGGGACGAACGTCTGAAAAGTGTCTTTAACCGTGGTTTCTGGGATGGTTATTATCTGGGGCAGCGCCTGGGTGAATGGAGCAGCAAGTATGGTTCCGGTTCGACCAAAAAGAAAGTCTATGTGGCGAAAGGAATCAAATATTTCAGCGGTATCGGTGTGGCGGAGTTTGAAATGGAATCGGGTTCGCTGAAAGTGGGCGACGAGATCCTGATTACTGGGCCGACAACCGGTGCGGTGATGCAGACTATCGATGAAATACGTGTCGACCTCAAACCGGTGGAAGAGACTGTCAAAGGCGAACGCTTCTCCTTTAAAGTCTCCGATAAAGTACGTCCTTCGGACCGTCTTTATAAAATGGTATCTACGAACGATAAAGAACTGAAATAATGAAAGAGTATATTTTTAAACTGACAGACAAAGTGCGCGACTACGAATGCGACTTGCAGGGTGTGGTGAATAACTCCAACTATCAGCATTATATGGAACATACCCGTCATGAGTTCCTCGAGTCGCTGGGAGAGAATTTCGGTGCCATGCATGATAAGGGAGTGGACGGGTTTGTCTCTCATGTGGAGATCGATTACAAGACCTCTTTGAAGAGCGGTGACAGCTATATCTCCTGCCTGAATGTATATAAGAAAGGCGTAAAGTTGGTCTTTGAACAGGATATCTACAGAGCCTCCGACGGTGCGCTGGCAACTAAGGGGAAAGTCGAATCGGTTGTCGTACAGGACGGCAAGCTGACCCGCGGCGAATATTTTGACGAAATGTTGAAAAGGATACAAGACAAACTATGACAGTATCATGACAGATAAACGGATTTACCAGATTGGCTTAACTATGATAAACGGGGTGGGAGATGTCCTGGCCCGTCAGCTTCTGCAAACCTTCGGCGACGCAGAGGCTGTCTTTGCGGAAAAGAGACAGACGTTGGAGAAGATTCCGGGTTTCGGCAGCCTTACCGCTGCTGCCGTCAAAAGCCCGGAAGTGCTTCTGCAAGCCGAGAAAGAGTTGACTTTTATTGAAAAGAACCAGATAAGCTGTTATTTCCTGACAGATGAGAGTTACCCCAAACGTTTGAAAGAGTGCTCCGACGCTCCTGTGCTACTTTATTTTAAAGGGAAGGCCGACTTGAATAATACACATATTGTCAGTATTGTCGGGACGCGCCACATAACAGAATATGGCAGGACAATGACGGAAGAGTTGATACATGCCTTGTCGGTCTCTTATCCGGATTTGCTGGTCGTGAGCGGACTGGCTTATGGCGTCGATATCTGTGCCCATCGGAGTGCGCTGAAGTATGGACTGCCGACTGTAGCAGTATTGGCTCATGGTCTGGACCGCATCTATCCTTCCTCACATCGCTCCGTAGCCGTTGAAATGTTGTCTCATGGCGGATTGTTGTCCGATTTTCCCAGCGGAACGGAACCGGATAAACCGAACTTTGTCCGGCGTAACCGGATTGTTGCCGGATTAGCGGAGGCAACGGTTGTTATGGAATCGGCAGAAAAAGGGGGCTCGCTTATTACGGCTGACCTTGCTTTTTCCTATGGGCATGACGTCTATGCATTCCCCGGGCGGGTAAACGATTATTATTCCAAAGGATGCAACGCGCTAATCCGCCAGAATAAGGCGGGTTTGATAACATCGGCTTCCGATTTGGTGTCGGCACTTTGTTGGGACGTGAATAAAGCGCCTTCGCCTGCCCCCGTCCAGGCTGAATTGTTTTTTGAAGAAGACGACCGTGCCGGAACAGTCATAAAACTTCTTCACGAAAAGGGAGAAATACATATCGACCAACTGGCAACGGAACTGAATCTGCCTGTCCGTGAACTGTCTTCCCTACTATTTGAACTGGAAATGAACGGACGGATTAAGACGCTGCCGGGAAATATCTATAAATTGGTCTGACATGATTTGATTACGTCCTTTGAATAAAAACAACGGCTCGGGTATTTTGTTTTAGAGATGTAGATAGTTTCTTTTGTGTAAACAGGAAGTATCTTTATCTTTGTCAAAAGCATTTATTATGGAATTGCGAACAGCGAATGTAGTCAGATATATTATGCCTCTCCGGGAGGGAGGTTCGTTGCCGGCTTTGGCAGAAGCCGACGATGAATATAAATATGTCGTAAAGTTCCGGGGAGCCGGTCATGGAACCAAGGCCTGATAGCCGAATTGATTGGCGGTGAAATAGCGCGGGCATTGGGTTTTCGTGTGCCTGAACTGGTCTTTCTTAACCTCGATGAGGCCTTTGGTCGTACCGAAGGGGATGAGGAGATACAGGATTTATTGCAGGCAAGCCGTGGTTTGAACCTGGGATTGCATTTCCTGTCGGGTGCCCTGACATTTGACCCGGTAGTCAATAAGGTCGGAGAAAAACTCGCATCCCAAATAGTCTGGCTGGATGCCCTCCTGACGAATGTGGACCGTACGACCCGCAATACGAATATGCTGATGTGGCATAAGGAATTATGGCTGATTGACCATGGTGCGTCACTCTATTTCCATTATTCATGGTCGAACTGGCGCAAACATGCTTTAAGCCCGTTTATCCAGATTAAAGACCATGCCCTGTTGCCGGAAGCCGGTAAGTTGGAGGAAACGGATGCCGAATTTAAACGTATTCTTACTCCGGATAAAATCCGTGAAATTGTTTCTCTGGTTCCGGACGACTGGTTGCAGTGGAACGAAAGTCCCGGTACGCCGCAGGAAATAAGAGACGTTTATATTGAATTCCTGACAGAAAGGATTGCCCATTCCGAAACATTTATAAAAGAAGCGCAGCATGCAAGGAAAGCACTTATATGAATACGCCGTTATCCGTTTTGTTCCCCGGGTGGAACGGGAGGAGTTTATTAATGTGGGTCTTATCATGTTCTCTAAACGGGCCCGGTTTATAAAGGCGCGTTATCAGGTGGATGAAAAGAAGCTCTGCCTGTTCTCTTCCGAATTGGATATGGATTCGCTGTATGCCGGTCTGAAAGTATTCGACCACATCTGCTCCGGCACTGCCGACGGTGGCCCGATAGCCTCTATGGATATTCCCGAGCGTTTCCGTTGGCTGACGGCAGTGCGTAGTTCTTCCATCCAGACTTCGCGTCCGCATCCCGGCTTTTCGACTGACCTGGAGGTTACGTTTGAAAAGTTGTTTGCGGAGTTGGTTCTGTAAACCGGCGAATACGTTTTCCCAGAGTAAAAAAGCTCTCTTTAATTGTTAATTTTAGCAGTTTTTGCCAGTATTGTATATAGTTTTATCTTAGCTAACACTTTTTGGCGAAAGATGCTTGGAGGCTTAACATATATTGTCTGTAAAAAGCTTGACAAACGCTTGCTACAGGTGTATCTTTGTACTGTGGTTTTTTCATAATAGTATTAGATTTAAGGTTAACAAAGTTTGATTAGGGCTTGTCGTGAGACAGGCTTTAATTGTTTTTACCCGGAATATTTCTGTTATATGAGTTTTATTGGTTACTTTTGTGAATAATCAGCAACCCAGTTGTTTATAAAATCGATTATAAATGATATCTATCTTTACTTATATATTTATTGCTATAGCAGGGATTATTCTTTTAGTTTTTATTGCCGGCCTTCTTTTGCCGGATGAAAGAACTGCAACCAGTGAATGTTTTTATAATGCTTCACCCGAGAAGGTGTATAATGCACTCATCAATAATGCCGATTACGGTTATCGCAGTGATCTGGAAGAGATTGTTATTGTGGAAGAGAAAGACGGTATAGAAGTCTGGGATGAAATAGCGAAAAACGGCTCCGTTATCCGGTTCAGGACAGCCCGTAAAGTACCTCATTCCTTATATGAATTTGAAATTGTGAAAGGAAACGGATTCACCGGATACTGGAAAGGCGAACTGAAAGTAACCAGTACAGGAGGAACTCATTTTACATCGACGGAAATTATCCGGATGAAGAATCCTTTTCTGAAAGTCGCTTCCCGTCTTTTCTTTGATCTGGAAAAGTTTATGCATACTTATCAGAATGACCTGCGCGTGAAACTTAGTGAAGATATAGCCTGAAAAAAGGGAGTCTTAATCGACTCCCAGGAATTTGAATGGTTTAGCTTCGACAAATTGGTTTGCTGTGTTGCCAGCATAGGTTTTACCGCTAACCAGGTCAAGCATCTTCACCGGTGCCTTTTCTGAAAAATCCACATCTTGTAAATTTACCCAGAATACATTAGGCTGGATGGTCGATTCAAAGAAATAAACCTTGTTCTTTTGGTCGGAAACGGTTCTCCATCTTGTCGATGAGATATTCGGTTCATTAGGTGTTGTGATACCTAATGGTACTGATGTATTACGGATTACACTGAATACACTGGCAACAGCCGTACGGGTATCCGCCACTTTCGGAATAGCATTAATATAGAAAGAGGCTCTAACAAAACGGTCGGCAGCGCGGTTGGTTCCAGGTAGGAATGTCGTTCCCCCGATATTTTTCCAGTAATCATTCAAGGCCAGTTGCTGGTCGAAAACCGGAGAGTTAGTCATTACCTGGTATGACTTATCGTGGTGGATTTTCAATTCTCCGCCGATATATTCAAAGATAGCATTGTCACCGTCGGCATCCGAGATGGAAAGATGTAATGTTGCCATGCGGGTTCCGTCAGGCATCATGTCCGATACAACTTCGAAGGTACCTTTTTCAACATAAGAAACCGCTTCGTCGACCGTGGCGAAATTGTCCAGTATATATTGAACCCAGGCTGCAATGGACAGTCCCGGTTTTTTGCCATCCCACTGCGGGTATTCCGACTCTGCCAGCCAGAGCAGGTTGGCGACCAGTCCTTTTTCGTTCATCCCGTCCGTACTGCAAATATCGTAGGCGGAAGCAACTACACTTCCATATTTGGAAGTCCATTCAAGCGGATTCTTTCCTATTTCTCCATTACGCTTCATACCTCGCGGAAATATCCACAGGTTACTGCGGGTATCTTCTTTCCAGTCCATCGACCGGGCGGTCAGAACCGTATTGTCTTTTCCCTGATAAACAACCCGGGTGCAGGCTTCAGTGGAATTTAACTGGGCGCCCGCTGTAATTGTGGCTAGCACTATACCCCATTTCTGTATACGTCTCATAATCTTATCGTTTTACTTCATATATAAACGATGAAGAGGTTGTAATGTTTAAGTAATCTGACTCTTTTTACGCTGTAGAAGAGTGGATTTAAGGAATTGGTCAGAAATCGCTTATTCCGGTCAGTACCAGGAGTACCGGTAGATAATCTTTCAACCGGCTACGGAATAGTTTCAGTGCTTTCGAAATATGGAATTCTACTGTTTTGATACTGACTTCCAGTTCGGCTGCAATTTCCCGGTTGGTTTTGCTTTCATACCGGCTTTTAAAGAAGATCGCGCGGGTCTGTTCCGGCAGTTCGTTTAATGTTTTTCGGATGATCTCTTTGACTTCGACGGTGAAGAGGTCTGACGGGTCGCACGACTCCAGGGACGAGATACGAAAATTCAGTTCCCGCTGCCGGTGATCATATAACTGGTCTTCCACATCTGTACGGATGACTTGGTGGCGTAAGTGGTTGAGTGACTTGTTTTTTACAGTTGTTAATATGTATCCGGGAATATTGGTGTCGGCTGGCAGTTCTTTTCTTTTTTCCCAGTATTGGATGATTGCCTCCATGTAAATATCCTCCGCGGCGGCCATATCCCTTACGTATGAATTGGCAAACAGAATGAACGGCTCTTTGAATTGACCGAAGAGCGTTGAAAATAGTGAAGATTCCGTTTGTTGTTCTCCCATAACAGATGCAAAAGTAATAAAAAAGTGCCTTCTGATGACGTTTGTGTAGTTAAAAGCATTACTTTTGTAACTTGTAATTAGTTGAAAACGAAAAAGAATGGATAAAGTAAGTTACGCACTTGGCTTAAGTATCGGAAATAATTTCCAGAACTCGGGCATTAATGATCTTCAGATTGAAGACTTTGTGAAAGGATTGAAAGATATTTTAGGTGGTCAGACCCCGGAAATCAGTTATGACGAAGCTAAGCAGGTGATCAACGATTACTTCATGAAGCTGCAAAAAGAAAAATTTGAAATAAATAAGAAAGCCGGAGAGGAATTCCTGAATATCAATAAAGGAAAAGCAGGTGTAGTTACCCTGCCCAGCGGATTGCAATATCAGGTACTTCAGAAAGGTGAAGGTCCTAAACCGACTGCTTCTGACAAGGTGAAATGTCATTATCACGGAACATTAATCAACGGAACAGTGTTTGATAGTTCGGTACAGCGTGGTGAACCGGCTGTATTCGGTGTATCACAGGTAATCCCGGGATGGGTGGAAGCATTGCAGTTAATGCCGGTAGGATCTAAATGGAGACTGTTTATCCCGTCAGACCTGGCTTATGGCGAACATGGAGCAGGAGAAGCTATCGAACCGAACAGTGCATTGGTTTTTGATGTTGAATTGTTAGACATAGTAAAATAATTTATAGAGAAAAATGAAAAAGATTAATGTTTTAGCTGCTACAGCGATTGTAGCTTTAGGCATTGCTGCCACTTCTTGTGATTCTAAGCCAAGTGCAAATTTGAAATCGGCAGTAGATAGCGCAAGTTATGCTATCGGTGTTTCTACCGGTGCCGGTTATAAAGAAAATTTGAAAACATTACCTGGCGGCGAAGCCAATATCGATGCACTGATCGCAGGTTTTGTTCAGGCTATTAAAGGTGATTCTACAAAGATGACTCCGGAACAGGCTCAGACTTATCTGAACACTTACTTTGTAGAAGCTCAGGCTAAAGATGCTCAGAAGACTAAGGAAGAAGGCGAAAAGTTCCTGGCTGAAAACAAGACTAAGGAAGGTGTTATCACAACAGAAAGCGGTTTGCAGTATAAAGTGGAAAAAGAAGGTACAGGTGCAAAACCGGCAAAAGAAGATAAAGTAAAAGTACACTACACTGGTACACTGTTAGACGGTACTGAATTCGACAGTTCTGTTACTCGTGGCGAACCTGCTGAATTTAATGTTGACCGTGTAATTCCAGGATGGACTGAAATTCTGCAGATCATGCCGGTAGGTTCTAAATATGTGATCTGGGTTCCTTCTGAACTGGCTTATGGAGAACACGGAACTCGTGGTATCAAACCGAACAGCGTTCTGAAATTTGAAGTGGAATTATTGGATATCGTTAAAGACGATCAGAAAAAGTAATATCTCATTTTGTAGATAAAGAGGCGGGTAAATTATGCTAAAAAGCATTATTTGCCCGCTTTTATTATTTATTTGCTACTTTTTTCTTTCAGAATGATAGATTGTTGAAAATAATTATATACTTTTGATATATAAATAAAAAGAGCGTATAATAAAGCGATAGTAGAAATGGAGAAAATAGACAAACTGGACCGGCAGATATTGAACATTATTTCAAAGAATGCCAGGATCCCTTTCAAGGATGTAGCTGAAGAGTGTGGTGTGTCGCGTGCAGCCATCCATCAACGGGTACAGCGCATGATTGATATGAATGTGATCGTTGGGTCGGGTTATCATATTAATCCTAAGATTCTGGGATATAATACCTGTACGTATATCGGTGTGAAGCTGGAACGCGGTTCTATGTATAAAGACGTTGTGCCTGAGTTTGAGAAGATACCCGAAGTGGTTGAGTGTCATTTTACAACAGGTCCTTATACAATGCTGATCAAGTTATATGCCCGTGATAATGAACATCTGATGGAATTGCTGAATACAAAGATTCAGGAGATACCGGGAGTTACTGCTACAGAGACTTTGATTTCTTTACGTCAAAGTGTTAAGCGTGAAATTCCTATCTGTAACGTAAACGAATAAATTAGTTTAAAAAATAATGGCCCGGCCTCTTGATGAGTTGCCGGGCTTTTTTATATCCAAGGCAATTACTACTTTTGTAGAGTTGAGTTATATGATCCCATGAAAAAATATATAGGACTGTTTGTTTTGCTATGCTGTTTTTCTTCGTGGCTTACTGCCGGAGAAAGTTACTGTTTTCGTGTCTATTTGAAAGATAAAGGCGATTCCGGCTTTACAGTGGAAGAACCGGAGGCTTTCCTGTCGAAAGAATCCATTCAGCGGCGTAAAAAGGCGGGAACGCCGGTCACCGCTTCCGATCTTCCCATTGCGCATGCTTATCTGGATACATTGGTCGCTACCGGCGCTGAACCGGTGGTACAGAGTAAATGGCTTTCTACCGTAGTTGTGACCAGTAAAGACAGTACAGTTGTCGACCGTCTGAAAAACCTGACGATGGTCGACTCAGTAAAATGGGTATGGAAAGGGCATGATGTGACTCCGGCCCAGGAAGATGATCAGGAGATCCGTCTTTCTCCCTCTGATGCTCCTTTGAAAGAGAAATACGGATATGCTGAAAGGCAGATCAAAATGCTGAATGGAATCAAACTGCATGATGCCGGCTTTCGTGGGGAAGGGATGCGTGTGGCAGTGATAGATGCCGGCTTCCAGAATGTAGACCGTATCTGCGTTTTCGATTCCCTGCAATTGATCGGGACGCATAATGTGATTTATCCGGGCCGCAGTGTGTATGAAGCAGACGACCATGGGACAAAGGTTCTGTCTTGTATGGCAGCCAATATGCCCGGGATCATGGTCGGGACAGCTCCCAAAGCGTCTTATTTGCTTATAAAAAGCGAAGACAGCGATTCCGAGTACCCAATAGAAGAAGACTATTGGGCGGCGGCTGTTGAATATGCCGATAGTGTAGGAGTCGATGTGATCTCTTCTTCATTAGGTTATTTCGCTTTTGATGCAGATGAATTATCTTACGATCAGTCCGCCCTGGACGGAAAGAGTTCTTTGATCAGCCAGGCGGCACATATCGCAGCACAAAAGGGGATCCTGATGTTTTGCAGTGCCGGAAATGAAGGAAACGGCAGTTGGGGGAAAATTACTTTCCCTTCCGATGCATCGGATATTCTGACGGTTGGGTCTATTACAGAAGATAAAAAGAAAAGTATTTTCAGTTCGGTAGGATTTACTGCCGATTACCGGGTGAAACCGGATGTGGTGGCATTAGGGTCGGGTAGTTGTGTGATCGATCCACAAGGAAATGTACGTTATGCCAGCGGAACATCTTTTGCAACTCCTATACTGGCGGGATTGGGCGTCTGTCTGTGGCAGGCGTTGCCGGAGCTGAGTAATAAGGAAGTCATTGCTTTATTACAGCAGGTTTCCAGCCAGTTCAAACAGCCTGATGCTGAATTGGGGTATGGTATCCCGAATATATATAAAGCCTATAAGAAAGGAATGCAGTATGCCAGGACTGAACATTAATCCGGAATATATGGGCGAAGAACGCAGGGAACTGTCTTTGCTGGAATTGAATAACCTGGTGCGCGGTGCAGTCAGTGAGGCTTTCCCCGGCACTTGCTGGGTTCGTGCGGAGATGAGTGATGTACGGACGAATGCTTCTTCCGGGCATTGCTATCTGGAGTTTATTGAAAAAAATCCTATAACCGGGCAATTGGTTGCCAGGGCACGCGGCTCGATATGGGCTAAAACGTTCCGGATGCTGAAGCCTTACTTTGAGATGGAGACGGGGCAGTTGTTTGCTTCCGGGCTGAAAGTACTGGTGAAAGTATCGGTCGAATTTCATGAACTGTATGGATACAGCCTGACGGTGTTGGATATCGATCCTGCTTATACATTGGGGGATATGCTGAGAAAGCGGATGGAGATTATCCGCCAGTTGAAGGAAGAGGGCGTATTTACATTGAATAAAGAATTACCGTTCCCCGTCCTGCCTAAACGTATTGCTGTTATTACTTCCCCGACGGCTGCCGGGTATGAGGATTTCTTGAATCAGCTGGCAAATAATAAAGCGGGCTATCCGTTTTATCCGAAATTATTTCCCGCCCTGATGCAGGGGGAGAGAACGGAAGAGTCTGTCATCGCGGCGCTGGACCGTATTTACCATCATATCGATTGTTTCGACGTGGTGGTCATTATCCGCGGCGGTGGTTCAACTTCTGATCTGAATAGTTTCGACTCCTATCTGCTGGCGGCAAATTGTGCCCAGTTCCCGTTGCCGGTGATAACTGGTATCGGTCATGAGCGCGATGATACCATTCTGGATATGGTGGCACATACGCGGATGAAAACGCCGACTGCCGTAGCCGAATTTCTGATCGGCCGTATGGATGCAGCGGCGGAAGAACTGGAAGACCTTCAGCAGGAGGTGAGCGAACTGGCAAGCACGATCTTATTGAAACAAAAAAACTTCCTGCAATTGCTGGGTGCACGTTTACCGGTGATCGTTACGAACAGGATCGAGCGTAACCGTTCTTTCCTGCAAATGGCAGGCAATAACTACCGGCTTCCGCTTCGGCCATGTTGCTCCGCCGTCGTTCAACGCTTGAAAGCCTGCAAATGCAGTTGCAGAACCGTGCTGCTTCGCGCCTGGCGGAAGGCACGCGGTTTATTCAGTTGACGGAGCAGTTCATTAAAATGGCATCTCCCGATTATGTATTGAAGCGTGGTTATAGCTTGTCCCTGAAAGATGGTAAAATCATCAAACATGCAACCGATCTGAATCCCGGCGATGAACTGGTGACCCGGTTTGTGGATGGGGATGTGAAGAGTATCGTTAAAAACGCAAAGTGAATCAAAATACCGTTTGTATTTTGATTACTTTTGCAATAAGTTAATAATTGAAGGATATATTATGGCAATACCTGTGAATTTAGAGGATCTTCTACAAAAAAATAAAGTAGAATCTAACCGTATCGAGTTTAAAGAGGGTTGGAATCCTGATCGGATTTACAGAAGTATTTGTGCCTTTGCCAATGATTTTGACAATATAGGAGGTGGTTATATCCTGATAGGTGTAGAAGAAGAAAATGGAGTTGCTAAACGTCCGGTTAAAGGTTTACCGGTTGAACAGTTAGATAAGATACAGAGGGAGATTCTTCAATTTAATAATTTAATGCAGCCGGTTTATTTTCCTAAACTATTTATAGAAGAGGTGGATGGTGGATATATTGCTGTTGTTTGGGCAATGGCAGGCCAGGGACGTCCTTATAAATGTCCGGAATATATAACTCAAAAAAATAAGATATATCAATATTATATTCGATATGGTTCAAATTCCATTATTGCGAAAGGTGAAATGGAAACGGAACTTATAAGTTTGTCTAATCAAACACCTTTTGACGATCGTCCTAATCATAAAGCAACTTTAGATGATCTTTCTTTTATTTTAATAAGAGATTATCTGGTGAAAGTAAAAAGTAGATTGGCTTCGCGGCTGTCTGATTATACTTTAAAAGAGATATTGGACCGTATGGATCTTCTATCTGGGACTGCAGAACATTGGTATATAAAAAATTTGGCGTTAATGATGTTCTGTGATACTCCGGAAAAATTCTTTCCTTATACACAAATTGATATTGTTATTTTTCCAGAGGGAAAAGTTGTGAACCCAGATAACTTCATAGAAGTACCGGCTATAAAGGGACCTGTACCTTATATGATTACAACTGCACTTAATTATTTGCGGACTCATGTGATTAAAGAAAAAATTATAAAACTGAGGCAAAAGGAAGAAGCTGTCCGGTTTTTTAATTATCCTTATCAGGCGCTGGAAGAAGCTGTGGTAAATGCACTTTATCACCGGGATTACCAGATACAAGAACCTGTTGAGATTACAATAGAGCCTAATCGCATTTCTATTTTGAGCTATTCTGGTCCTGACCGCTTAATTAGCATGGATGCCATCTTTAAAGCTGAAAATTTGCGTTCAAGAAGATATAAGAATCGGCGGTTAGGTGATTATCTTAAAGAACTGGAACTGACGGAGGGTAGAGGGACTGGTATTCCTACTATTCAAAAAGAACTGAGAGATAATGGTTCTACTCCCGCCATTTTGGAAACAGATGAGGGGCGCAGTTATTTTTTAATAGATATACCTTGTCATCCGGAATTCCAGTCAGGTCAAATGGAAGAAATTTATATAGAAGATAAGTTAAAAGAAGTCGTAAAAAGGGTGCTTACAGCTCTATCTGAAAAGGAAATGAGCCGATCAGAGATTTTGGGTATGATTGAAGTTCCTGATAATTGGTATTATAAAGGAATATATTTGAATCCACTTCTCTCCAACAAATTAATAAAATCTTCGCAGGAGAAGAAAAAATCTCCCAAGCAGTCCTATATGATAACAAGGAAAGGATTGGATTATTTAGACAGATTATAAACTTGCAAGTTATTTGTAAGTTGTTTGCAAGTTATTGCTTTGAAAAACAATCGAATAGATGTATTTATTCTAAGCTTGCAATTATTTATGTTTGCAAGTTAAGTGCAAATGAAATATATAAGAATATGACAAAGAAAGAAGAAACATACAATGAAGCGGTAGAGAAACTCCGTAAAATTGTGGCCGATATAGAGAACGGTGATCTGGATGTGGATGTCCTTTCAGAAAAGGTGAAGGAGGCTACCCGGCTGATTAAGTTGTGTAAGGAGAAACTGTATAAGGTAGACGAAGAAGTCAAAAAGGTATTGGAGGAACTGGAGTAATGCACAAATATGTATTGATCGTGGCCGGAGGGAAAGGTCTCCGGATGGGAGGCGATCTGCCTAAACAGTTCATTCCGCTGGAAGGTAAACCGATCCTGATGCATACGCTGGAAGCCTTCCATCGCTGGGATAATGCGGCAGAATTGCTGCTGGTCCTTCCCGAAGATCACCAGCCTTACTGGAATATGCTTTGCCGGGAGATCGGGTGTAAGGCGCCTCACCGGATAGCGAATGGCGGTGAGACCCGGTTTCATTCCGTTCGGAACGGATTACAATTCCTTTCGGAAGAAATTGGAAATGCATCCGGACGAAATGAAAAAGTCTTGATCGCGGTACATGACGGTGTACGTCCGTTTGTCTCTCCCGAAGTAATCTGTGCCTGTTTTGATGAGGCAGAAAAAAGCGGTGCTGCTATTCCGGTTATGCCGATGATCGACTCGTTGCGTGAAACCGATGAAAACGGTTCGCATCCGGTAGACCGTAGCTGTTATGTAGCTGTACAGACACCGCAGGTTTTTCGCAGTGATATTTTGCTGGAAGCATACGAACAACCGTTCACATCTCTTTTCACGGATGACGCTTCGGTTGTTGAGGCTGCCGGAGTACCGGTCCGGTTGGTAACCGGCAACCGTGAGAATATCAAAATAACGACCCCGTTCGATCTGCTGATAGCACAGGGATTGCTTCTTAATCAGTCTCAAAACAATATTTTCCGGAAGACACCTCCATAACCGCATAACCATCCTGTATCCCGTTGTACTTAACGCCTTTTGCCTGTTTGATGCCGGAGCGACATTCTTTTACCGTCTTTCCGGAAATAACCGGCAGATAGACTGTGGCACGGCTTCCAACAGGTATTTCAACGTCCATTTTGAACGTATTATTTTGTTTTTCCCAACTCACAGCCGCCTGTCCGAAAGGGGTACGGGTAGAGTAGGAAGCATAGTTGATCGCTTTAGGAGGATAAGGTTTTATGATGATGTGTTTATAGCCGGGTTCCTGTTGGTCGCTATTCAGTCCTGCCATCTTCCTGTAAAACCAGGTAAAGCCGCCACCGAACATCGGGTGGTTGCGAGAGTTGTTGCCGTTCCATTCTTCCCAGGTCGTTGTGGCTCCCTGTGAAATCCACCATCCGTAACCAGGCATATCCTTTTTATTCATTGCTTCGTAGGCCAGTTCGTTCATTCCGTTGTCTGCCAATGTCTCAAAAAAGAACTGAGTACCGAAAATACCTGTGTATAAGTGTCCGTTATGGGCGCGCACTTCTTCCCGTATCGTTTCCTGTACATCTTTCTTTACTTCATCCGGAACTCCCATCACCAGAGCGAAGATATTGCTGCCCGAAGGACCATATGTTTTAGTCACCGGATTATAGAAACGTTTGTGGAAAGCCTGCCGTGTTTTCTCTGCCAGAGCGGAGAAAAGGCTTGCATCCTTTTTCTCTCCCAGTGCTGATGCCGCTTTTGCCGTAAGATCGGCACAACGCCAGAGATAGAATGTATGAACCAGGTCTTTCGGAGGAAATCCGTCTGCCGGGCACCATTCTCCCAGGTTGTGCCATTCGCTGACGTTTCCGTTGCTTTTTATCTGCGAAAGCATGATGCCGTCGGAATCTACCCAGGTTTGCATGTACCGGAGCTGTTCTTTCATTCCGGTGTAATTGGCAGCCAGCAAATCTTTATCTGCATAATGCAGATAAAACTCCCACGGCATAATGTTCATAGCTGCTCCCCATGCCACGCCGCCTCCGCAGCCGGGCTGCCAGGTGCACCGTTCGGAACATAACCGGTCGCTTTATTCTGGGCAAGCAATATGTCTTTGATCCATTTGGTATATAAAGCTGCGGCATCATAGTTGTGCATGACAGTGACGCAAGCCACCTGTCCGTCGCCGGTATAGGCAGAACGTTCCCGATGGGGACAGTCGCTGATAATACTGCCGTGTGAGTTGTCTGTCAGGCTTCGTCTCCATATCTTATTGATCTGGTTGAAAAGAGGGTTCGAGCATTCGAAATGTCCGGTCGTTTCAATTTCCGTATATACGGCTTCTGCTGTCAGGTTATCCTCCCGGAGTTCACCCGGCCAGTTGATGATCTCCGCTTCCCGGAAAACAAACCAGGTGAAGCGGGCGGCATACGATTCCGGTCCGCCGCCTTTCATTGTGTAAGAGTTTGATCCGTTGGGTGATTCACAGATATAACGTATCTCTACCTTTCTGCCTGCCTCTCCCTGCATATTGTGCAGATGTACCCAGCCGGATATTTCTTCTCCGAAATCGACTTTATAATTTCCGTTTTCCAATCGTGTGATCTTTTTCGGTTTCAAGACTTCCATTACCTTGTCGGAATGAGACATCTGTGCCTGTAGTTCACCTTCCGGCGCTTTCCGTACGACGGCAGACTCCCATCCGTCAGCTGGTTTGTCCGGCGAACACCAATCCGGCTGTTCCAACCGGGCGTCATAATGTTCTCCCTGGTAAATTCCATCTAAGACAATGGCGCTACGCGATACTTTCCAGGAAGTGTCCGATGTGATGACCTCCTCGCTGCCGTCGGTGTAGCCGATATGTAACTGCGCGATCAGACGTGGCGATCCGTAGGGCATCGTCCAGCTTAGTGCCGCATTATAGAAGCCGTTACCTAACAGGCAGCCGAGTGCATTTTTACCTTGTTTCAACGCTTCTTTCAGGTCGTAGCAGAGATAGAGTACATTATAGCCTCTGAAATTATCGTCGAGGGTCACACGGGTTACATCCAGGTCGTCCCGTTTCCCATAATTGGTCTGGTTGGGGACCAGAACGTCGTTGCCGACTTTTTCTCCGTTCAGATATAATTCAAAATAACCCAATCCGCAGATATAGATTTTTGCTGAAGCTATTTCTTTGGAAACGGTAAAATCTTTTCGGAAGAGTGGGGCAGGGGGAAGTGTTTTGTCTGCTGATTTTGCCGTGGCTTCTTCGCCTTGCCAGGGGGCACCGATCCATTGTGCTTTCCATTCATCGGCATTCAGCAATCCCATATTCCAGCGGGCAGGTTCACTCCAGTCCGATATTTTTCCGTTGGCATCCCAAACACGGACTTGCCACCAGCATTCCTGTCTCGATTGTAGCGGCTTTCCTTCGTAACGAACCAGAAAGGACTGGCTGCTTTTTTTCTTACCACTGTCCCAAAGGTCGGCCTGTTCCTTTTTCAGTTTATCGGCCGATGAAGCAACCCGTATCTGATAGGCGGTCTGCTGTTGTCCTCGTTCGCCGGGAGCGGCTGTATTGATCCACGACAACCGGGGATGCCGGGCATCTATAACGGAGGGATCGACCAGATATTCACAGGTGAGCCTGACAGGAGTAAGAGTTGCATTTGCTGTCAAAACAAAAAGAAATGACAAAAGAATTGAAATACCGGACTTAAGTTTCATATTGACAAAGTTTAGTTTCACATGGATTAGGACAAATGTATATGATTTTTGTCGATGCTCAAATAGTGAACTTGTACTTGTGTCAGATTTGACAAGAAAATTATCAAAATCCAAAACTATACCGACTGTCGATAGGGCGGCAAGGTTTGTGCTTGTTAATAAAAAGTATCATACAAAATGTATCATACAAAATGTATGATAAAAAAGTGTATATTTGTAATTAATAAAACTTATGCAATATGGCTTTTAGTAGTGTAAATCCTTTTCCAATAACAGGTTATATCGGTAAATCATTTTTCTGTGATCGGGAATATGAATTAATGACTTTAAAAAAACAGGTCGAAAATAATATAAATACGACGCTTATCTCTCTGCGAAGATTGGGAAAATCGTCGTTAATACATCGTTTGTTTGAGGATTTGAGAGTTGATAACACTTGTCATTGTATATATGTAGACATATATCCTACACAGAATTTGAAAGAATTTACGGAAAATCTGTCACAAGCCATTTTGCAACAAATTCCGGAACACAAAAGTTTCGGAAAGCGTTTTCTTGATTTGTTGAAGGGATTTCATCCGGTCATTTCGTATGACCCTTTGACTGGGGCACCAGAAGTTAGTTTTGGGTTTACTGAGATGAAAACTACAGAAAAGACACTTACCGGTATATTTCAGTTCTTGGAAAACGAAGCTCAGCAGGCAGTAGTCGCAATTGACGAGTTTCAGCAAGTTGCTAATTATCCGGAGGTAAATACAGAAGCATTACTTCGTTCACGGATACAGAACCTGCAGAAGACACGATTTATTTTTAGTGGAAGTAACAAACATATGATGGCAGAAATATTTAATAGTGCCAAGCGCCCGTTTTTTTCAAGTACACAAATGATGTATTTGAATCCTATTTCGCAGGATGCATATTATACTTTTATAAAAAATAAGTTTGAAGAGGGTGGGAAAAAAATAGATGACGAAGCGATCGGTTTCATTCTCGAATGGACGAGGCTACATACTTATTACACACAGGTTATTTGTAATAACACGTATGCTTTACCGTTAAAAAATATCCGTTTGGAAGATGTCAAGCAGGTTTGCAGTAATCTTTTATTATCTCAGCAAGCCACTTATGTTCAATACCGTCAGTTGTTAAGTCCTGTGCAATGGCAACTTTTGATTGCGATCGCCAAAGAAGGAAAAGTGTATCAGCCTCAGTCTAAGACATTCATACAGAAATATAAGATAGGAACACCTGCTAATTCCAAACGAGCACTCGATGCTTTGCTGGAAAAGGAAATGATTTACCGGGAGGAAGATGTTCGTGATTTATGGTACCAGGTATATGATGTATTTCTGTCCCGCTGGCTTGAATTGACTTTTTGATAGTATGTCTAAATGTTTACCCTTAATGGAGCTGGCGTCAAGACTTGTCAACAAGGGGGTAAATGGGGATAGAAGAATTATCAAAATGTAAAATAAGGTCTCTTATCAGTGAGTTGTATGGGGGCTTTATAGGGGACATGAATTTTTACTCGTTTTATTCGTTATAAGTGAATATCATTATTTTTATATTTACTTGGTGTGGGTGTCTTTATGATTTTGTTTGTGACGCATATGTAGGGATTGGTAGGGTGAATGGTATTATCTGTGTGAATTTGCTGTTTGAATTTTGTATGTATTATTGCTCTTTCTGGAAAGAAAAACTGTTTTTTAACATGTATTTGTGCATGAAAAAGAATGCTCTAAAGCGCTTTTTTCGACTGCAATCAATAAAAAACTCGTTTTAAACGGAGTTCAACTTCATTTAAAACGAAAAAAATTTTGCTTTAAACGGAGTTGAAATTTGTTTTAAGTGAATAGTTTGAATTGATATTGGCTAATTATATGTTAAATAGTGTATTTATTTCCATTCTATTTTGTCCGTTTTGTGAAAAATGGCGGATATGAAATTTGTGCAAAATGCATTATTCTGATATTGGTTAGGTAAAAAGGATGTCTTTTTGATAATAGGGAAATTCTGATTGGTGTTTTTATTTTGAATATACTTGCTGTTAATTTGTGCATTAAATATTTAATTCGGATATTGCAGTTCGAATAACACACAAGTATTGATATGAAAAACGCCATATTACTATTTATCCTTTTCTGTTTGTTCTTTTCCTGTAAAAGTAACAATGAAATTAATTTAAAGATAAAGGAGGCGGAAGAATTGATTCGGACTGAACAGCCGGATAGTGCTTTTGCCTTGTTGGAAAGTATTACCAATCCGGAGGTGTTGAGTGATAAGGTCTTTGCTCATTTCTGCATGGTTTCTGCCGGTTTATCCGAACAGTTGGGTGAAGACATGCCGTTCGTGCCGCAAATGGAGCGAGCAAATGATTATTACGAAAAGCATGGTTCTCCGGAAGATAAGATGAATAGCTTACTGTATCTGGGGATGGCTTACGAGGGAGAGACCGATTATGAATGGGCGATGAAATCCTATCTGAGCGCGGTAGAGTTGGCGAAAAGAGCAAAAAACTATCGGCTGGTGGGGAAATTGTATAATAAGATGGCTCAGTTACATGATTTTGATGACAATTACGAAGAAGCGAAATATTGCCATCAGCTAAGTGGGGAATGTTACCTGAAAGGGAATGATAGTGTGAATTATATTTATTCGATTCGGGATATAGGATGGATACATCTATTGAAAGAAGAATATGACGAGGCTTTGGAATATCATCAGAAAGCGTATCGGTTGGCTTTACTCCTGGGTGATTCGTTAGTGTTAAGTTCTTTGACGAATCGATTGGGAATTAATTATGAAAAAATGAAAAACTATGCATTGGCAGAAAAATTTTTATTTCAATCGATTGCTTATGATGAGGCGGGTAGTGCACCGACTTATTTGTCATTGGCTGCTTTATATACGAATATGGGTGAATATGATAAAGCTCGTGCGTATATAGAGAAGACTGTTTTGCATAAAACGGCTAAGCGCCCTTTGACCGGTGGTATATTGTATCAATCGTATATGTTGGAAAAAGAATTGGGTAATTATAGTTTGGCTTTAGATTATTATGAGCGTTTTAACCATATTGCTGATTCTGTAGCTGAATTGCAATCGCAAATGGACTTGTTGAAGGTGGAAAAGCGATATGAGTATGCAGAGGTATTGAATCGGAATACTATTTTGGAATTAAAGTATTCTCGAAATATTATTGGGGGAATTTTGTTGTTGATATTTATAAGAAAAGATTAGATAAGGCAAATGAAAAATTGAAAAAGGAACAAGAGGAATTTGTTAAAAAAATGCAAGAAAAAGAGTTGAAGGTGCAAGGCTTAAGCAAACAAGTCTTGAGCATTCGAGAGGGTATATTGGAAAATACGGAAACATATAAAAAGATCATGCAGAATGCTTGTTCGGTAGAGGAGGCTAAAAAGAATCCGTTGACGAATGAGGACTGGTTGTCGTTGTACGGATCATTAAAAATAACTTATCCGTTTTTCATGGATGGATTGGAACAGCAACTCCCTGGGTTGACAGAGGAGGAAAGGCATTTTTGTTGTTTGTTGAAGTTAGGGTTGGACAACCAGCAATTGGCAATCTTTCTGGATATACATCTACTTCGGTCGATCGCAGGCGTTATCGGATCCGTAAAAAGGGGAAATTTGAAAATACACAAACAACATTGGAAGAGTTGATTGCTGCGCTTTAGAGATCTCTTTAAGATAGGTGAAAGACCCTCTGTACATATATTGTTGTATGTACAGAGGGTCTTTGTTTATTGATAATCAATTCGTTATACGCTTGTCGCGGTAAAGTGGCCTGTACATGTGTTTGCCGCTTAAAGGTCTTGTGTCCTAGTTTTATCTCTCTACTTTTGCCATAGATTATAAAACACAAAAGAAATGAAAAGATGTTTGTTAGTTGCGATGTTGCTCTGCGTAACAATTGCAGGTTTTGCAAAAAGGGAGAAGATCTATTTAAATGATAGACGTCGTTCTTTAATGCCTCCGATCGAAGCCTATATTGATGGGCAGGTATTAGAGTTGGGAATTTCAGACGAGTTAAAGACATTGGATATAGTAATAGAAGATGTTGCAGGAAATATAGTTTTTGACTCTTCTATTGAAGGATATAGTAGAACCATTCCTTTGGAGTTGGATTTGAAAAAAGGAACCTATATCATTATTGTTCTTAGTGATGAGTATAAACTATGGGGAAATTTTTCTATAGAATAGAATTATTATTGTATTATTAATTATATAAATTACATTTTATGAATAAGTTAATTATGTTTATTGGTACATGTTTGTTTTCATGTGCATTATTTTCTTGTGGAGAAAATAGCGTTTTAGAAGAAGTTGATAATAGTGGTGATGCTCCACAGACTAAATCATCAGTAGATGTCCCTTGCTATGTTCAAGGAGATGGTTCGCTTTGTTTTAGAAGTACAAAAGATTATTTTGCTGTAACTGACTCGCTTATTAAGTTAACAGATCAGGAGTTAAATAATTGGGAAAAGACAATGGGATTTGTGTCTTATCGATCCTATGTGAATAAATTCGTTAATGAGGTAGAAGAAGCATATAACGATGAGGATTTTGATAAATTCGATCAATTATTAAATAAGTATGCTGAATATATTTATTTGGATACAGACAGTCTTGTTAAGCCGGTTATTAAATCAAAGACTTATCAGTGTATTACAAATAAAGATGGTGTGTTTTACTTAGGAGATGTGAAAAATGTAGTAGATGAGACTTCTGTTTATTCTATAGGGAAAGAACGTTCTATGTCTCCAAGAATTTCTTATGTAATGACTGGGAATGCAAGAGAAGTAACCGATGTTATTGGATATAAAGAATATAGTTATAAAAAAGCAGACTATACAAAGATGGTAATTACATCATGTTCGTTACTTAGAAATGTAGTGTTAACTGATACTCAGGGGACAAATGAGGCTTGTATACAATTCCATATTTTTGTTGATGGAAAAAGGAAAAAGGGAAGTTGGAAGCATTATTCAACATCGTATGCCGTGGAGCAAATAGAATGTGTATTTAAAAACATACCTTTAACTGTTAATGAGGATCAAACATTAAAATCGATTGGTGACTTTGAACTTTCTCATCCCGGGTTGGATGAGGCTGATGTATCTGATAATCACACATTTGTGTATAATTTAGGTTTAAGTGTTAGGAATTATACGAAACCTGTCCAACATGCAGCTTGCATACATTATAAGGCAATAACCGGAGGTACAAATCCGGAAGGTCTCGGTTACAATTATGCGAATGGAAAATATGGTATGGATGAAGACCATAATGCTGGTAATTGTGCTAAAAAAGTATGTGATGAGCATGACAATGTACATTCTGGAGAATGATTAATTCAGTATACTGAAATTGTATGAAAACAAAATTTTACATCATGCTTGTACTAATTCTTTTTAGTGCAGCAAAAATGAGTGCTCAATTTCGTTTGGGGGCAGAAATTGGAATGAATGTTTCTTCTTTGGCTATTATTGCCAATTCACATAACGTAGATGTTACAGGAGGAGTTTCTGTCGACTATTTGTTTAAGAATGGAGTTATGCTACAATCCGGATTATCTTATTCGAGTAAAGGTGCTTCCGGATTATGGGATCGATATAATTATTCGTCTGTATTAAGGCATGCTAATATCCATTTGGGGTATCTTGAGATTCCTTTAATGGTCGGTTATCGGATTCCTTTAATGGAAAAGGTACATTTGGTGCCTTCTATTGGAACATACTTTGCCTGTGGTGTAGTTGGTTCTGGTGATCTTGATATTATTGTTTCAGATGAAAGTGGAAGTACTCGCCCCGCTGAAACCTGGGATAATCCATTTAAAGACTTTAAAAAAGAAGGATTTGTAGATACGGAAATCAAAGCATTTGATCGTTTTGACTCCGGACTGCGTTTTGGACTGTCTGGTGAAATATCTGATTTTGTCATTTCTTTTGCTTATGATCTGGGACTAAAGAAAGTATGGTCTGGTTTTGATACTCCAAGTTATAAAACTTCAACTCATAAGATGAAAAACAGAACAGCCAGTATTTCTGTTGGTTATAAATTCTCTTTGTAAGAGAAATCTGTTTTATATCAAAGGAGGTGCCAAAAGTCTGTTTTGTCATGGCGGACTTGATCCGCCAACTCATACTACACTGATTATTGCGCTTAGTATGCGATCCTGGGTCAAGCCCGGGATGACAGGATCGTGACTTTTGACACACTTTCTTACTTTTGACAGAAAAATCTATATCTCTTTATTTTCTTAATGTGTATGTGCTTTTTCTGTGTGATTAATCGATAAGTTTAAAACTTATTCTTAGTTTTGCAAACGAAGGAATATTTGTAGTGATATTTGCGAGATGTTGATTGTGTTTATTTATTAATTAAATAATGTGGCGTATGAAAAAGCATTTATTATTTCTTTTTCTTTTGGTGGCTATGAGTAGCCATGCACAGTTGAGAACAGGTTTACTGGTAGGGGGTGGTTTGGGATTTGACAGAAATGTAGCTCCCAATATGAAGAATCCCGATATTATTGAAAAAGTAGCTAAGGGGACAAAACTCTTTGAAGATTACAAGTTTAATTTACAGCTGGGCTATCGTTTCCGTATTGAAGACAAGAAACATACCCGGTGGTTCTATGATATTGATCCGCTGGTTAATGCCAAAATGTTTAAATCGAAAGATGTCAGGTCTGATGCAGGTCGTGTTGAGGCGAACGATGCGAATCTTTCACTCGCCTTGTCTTCTTCCGTTAATTATAAGATCGTGAAAGGCTTATATGCAGGTCTAGGACTGGAGCCTACCTGGTATGTGGCTTCCGACGGGAAGAAGTTTGATATTCCGCTTTTATGGAAAGTCGGTTATAATATCAATAATAAGATCGATATCTCTGTGAACTACCGGTTAGGCTTTACAAATACGATAGATACCGAGAAGTTCAGGAAGGGACAAATTTCCGATTGTAATATATCTGTATTTATCCCGTTTACACTTTGTAAATAAATGAATATATGATGAAAAAGACACTGGTATTAATTGTTATTGCATTGTTCTCTGTTTTTAATTGTGTACAGGCCGCTGATATAGAGGCACGTACCGGTATAATGGGTGGAGATGTATGGGGGCTTCATGCGGGAGCCTATATAAACTTTCCGCAATCAACATTATTTTCAATTCAGACCGGGGTGTTGTTGCATACGGCAAATAGGTCGGCAATCGGCAATTCGGATACATGGGATATTGATTTTAATATCCCGGTTTATGCATCATTCCACATTCCATTGAAGGAAAAGGCAAATCTTCGTCTGAATGGAGGCGTTTATTTTGGTACGGGGCCGGAAGTTCAGGTAGGTGCTACGGCAGAAGTCGGTGTTGAAATGAAAAGAGTCTTTGTCGGCGTTAACTGCTTCCAGAATTGTATAAATGAACAGGAGTTCCTGTTTGGAGTATCTGTCGGATACAAATTCAAATTATAAAAAAGCAGAGTATCTTACTGAAAATGTGAGATACTCTGTTTTCTTATTTGCATAATGCCCATAAAAATGATAAATTCGCTGTCCAAATAGACAGCTATGTTCGATTCAGACCGATGCTGTACTATTGAAAAATCCGTAAAGAAATATGAAAGATTCAGAGATGTCAAATTCGCAAACAATAGAGGTTTTATATGATAAAATCTCTATGTTGATAGAGTCGACTCGTAGACAACTAGCTACAGCTATAAATGTGGCTATGGTGTATACAAACTATGAAATAGGACGCTATATTGTGGAAGAAGAACAGCAGGGAGCTTCTCGTGCGGAGTATGGTAAAGCTACATTGAAAGAATTGTCAAATAGGCTTTCGCAACAATTTGGCAATGGATATTCTTACCCGAATTTGAAGAGAATCAGACAGTTTTATGTAACTTATTCTAATAAGCTCAACAGTGTTGAGCCAATTGAAACGGAGATTTTATCAGGGCAGACCGTCCAGTTTACTCTTAGCTGGTCACATTATCTTGTTCTTATGCGGATAGAAAATCCTGAAGAACGAAATTTTTATGAAATAGAATGCGGCAAACAGAATTGGAGTGTACGACAATTAAGTAGACAAATTGGATCAAGTTTATATGAACGATTAGCATTAAGCCGAAACAAGAACGAGGTAATGCGTTTGGCAATAGAAGGGCAGACATTAGAGAAATCATCTGATATAATAAAGAATCCATTGACTTTGGAATTTTTGGGGTTGAGAATAGATGCTGCTTATAGTGAGAGTAAGCTTGAAAATGCGATCATAGGAAAATTGCAAGACTTTCTATTGGAGTTAGGAAAAGGTTTTTTATTTGAAGCGCGTCAGAAGCGTTTTACTTTTAACGAGCAACATTTCTTTGTTGATTTGGTTTTTTATAATCGATTGTTACAATGCTATGTTCTCATAGACTTGAAAGTTGATAAATTAACACATCAGGATTTAGGACAAATGCAGATGTATGTCAATTTCTTTGATCGTTATGTAAAGATGGATTTTGAGAAACCGACGATTGGTATTTTGCTTTGTCAGGAGAAAAATGATGCTTTAGTCAAACTCACTCTACCAGAGAATGCAAATATTTATGCAACGGAATATGCGCTATATCTTCCGAATAAAAGCTTACTACAAAGAAAATTGAAGGAATGGATTGATGAGTTTGAAGATAAAGGCGATGACGATTATGTTTTGTGAATTATATAGACAGAAATAGACAGCTATGCTTGATTTAGACAAACGATCCCTTATGTATCTGCCGGGTGTAGGCCCGAAGAAAGCGGAGATATTACGGAAAGAGGCCGGAATATCTTCGTATGAGGATTTGTTGTTTTATTTCCCGTATAAATATATCGACCGTAGCCGGTTTTATAAGGTTTCCGAAATAACGGGAAATATGCCTTATATCCAACTGAAAGGACGTATTCTGTATTATGACACGGTGGGGGAAGGGCGAACCCGGCGATTGGTGGCTAAATTTACCGATGGCACCGGGACGATCGATCTGGTCTGGTTCAAAGGTCTTAATTATGTGACCGATAAATACAAAACGGGGACAGACTATATTGTTTTCGGCAAACCGACCGAGTTCGGACATATTTATAATATTCCCCATCCCGATATCGATCCGATGGATCAGGCAGACCAGGTGGCAGCCGGCCTGACACCTTTCTATAATACATCGGAAAAAATGAAAAAGTCGTTCCTTAATTCGAGGGCGATACAGAATCTGCAATATACATTACTGAGTTCTTTGAACTGGATATTGCCTGAAACACTTCCGGCAGATGTCCTGTCGCGTATCCGGATGATGCCGTTGAAGGAAGCGATCCGTAATGTCCATTTTCCGGAGTCGACGGAGAAGCTGAGACAGGCACAGTTGCGCTTGAAGTTCGACGAACTGTTTTTTATACAGTTGAATATCCTCCGTACAGCCAGTCTGCGGAAGTTGAAGCTGAAAGGAATCGTATTCCCACTGTCGGGAATTACTTTAATACATTCTATAAAGATTATCTTCCGTTTGAACTGACCGGTGCACAAAAACGGGTGGTGAAGGAGATCCGTGCCGATATGGGGAGCGGGCGGCAGATGAACCGTCTGTTGCAGGGAGATGTGGGAAGCGGAAAGACGTTGGTTGCTTTACTCTCCATGCTGCTGGCTGTCGATAACCATTGTCAGGCCTGCATGATGGCGCCGACGGAAATACTGGCAACCCAGCATTATGCTACTGTGATGGAATTCCTGAAAGATATGGACATTCGTGTTGCCTTATTGACCGGATCGACGAAAAAGAAGGAGCGTAATAAAATACTTCCGGCCATTGCCAGCGGTGAAATACAGATCGTGATAGGAACGCATGCCCTGATTGAAGAAACTGTGGTATTCTCTTCACTCGGGTTGGCTATTATTGACGAACAACATCGTTTCGGTGTGGAACAACGTTCACGCCTCTGGAAAAAGAATGCAGTTGTCCCTCACGTATTGGTGATGACGGCTACTCCTATTCCTCGGACACTTGCCATGACCTTGTATGGTGATCTGGACGTTTCCGTTATTGATGAGTTACCTCCCGGTCGCAAGCCTATCCAGACGGTGCACCGTTACGATAATAAAAAAGCCCAGTTATATGATTTTCTGCGTAAGGAAATCCAGTTGGGGCGCCAGGTGTATGTTGTTTACCCGCTGATTGAAGGAAGTGAGAAGCTGGACTATAAAAATCTGGAAGACGGTTTCGAAACATTTAAAGAGGTGTTTCCCGAATATAAAGTTTGCATGGTGCATGGGAAAATGAAAGCGGCGGACAAGGAAACCGAAATGCAGAAATTTATTACCGGCGAAGCGCAGATATTGATGGCAACAACTGTTATCGAGGTAGGGGTGAATGTTCCGAATGCCTCTGTGATGGTGATTGAAAGTGCCGAACGTTTCGGTCTGTCACAATTACACCAGTTGCGCGGCAGGGTAGGACGTGGTGCGGAACAATCCTATTGTATCCTGGTCTCTTCTTATAAGCTGAGCAACGATACCCGTAAGCGTCTGGAGATAATGGTAAACAGTAATAACGGTTTTGAGATTGCAGAAGCGGACCTGCACCTTCGCGGACATGGAGATCTGGAAGGAACCCAGCAAAGTGGGGAAGGGCTTGACCTGAAGATTGCGAACCTGGCTGCTGACGGGCAGATATTGCAATATGCGCGGGATATCGCACAGGAAGTCTTGGACAAAGACCCCGAATTACTGTCCGAACCCAACCGGATTTTGAACGAAAGGTTAAAAACACTCTTTACCCGGAAGATAAACTGGAGTATGATTAGCTAATATGTTGTGAAACATGTTTTTGTGTAAGTGTTTGTGTTTCAGAAAGAATAGTGCGTAGTTTTGAATTTGTTCACTTTCATTGCGGAAATTTTTCCGGATTGAATTTTGTCAACTTGCTCAAAATAACGAACTTTGGTCGATTTGTAAAAAATAGGGTCTGTTTCACAGCTTATTTTACTTCTGGATTCCATTTCGAAAAATGATAAAAATGAAAATAAGAGCACTACTTTTTATTTGTTGTACTTCCTTTATGGTTTCGGCTGTATCAGCTCAGAAACAAACAGGGACAGATACTCCAAAAGAAACTATACATATAGTAAAAATGGATAAACGCGTATCCGAACTGATGGCTGACCGCGTTACCATCCGTAAAGATATGGGTTTGAAAGAACTGGCAGAGATCAATGCGAGAGTTGATGAATCTCTTGCAGCCAATGAAGCCCTACTGTTTCCTGCAGATGAATTATACGGATCAAACTGGGACACCCGTTGGGTTGATCCTTTCCGTGGAGGAGCTAAGGTTGAAATGCCTGATTCCTGCGCTATAGATTGTTCAACATTTATTCTTCCTATTGATACAATGACGCGCGTTACCTCTAAATATGGTCCCCGTCGTCGTCGTATGCATAAAGGAATAGACCTGAAGGTTCAGGTGGGCGATACGATTCGTGCTGCTTTTGACGGAAAGGTTCGTATCCGTAATTTCGAACGTCGCGGATATGGAAATTATCTGGTGGTTCGTCATCCGAACGGACTTGAAACAGTTTACGGTCACCTATCCAAATCACTTGTTGATGTAAACGACATTGTTCGTGCAGGCGATCCGATCGCATTAGGAGGAAACACCGGACGTTCTACCGGTTCTCATCTTCATTTCGAAACCCGCTTCCTGGGACAGGCTATTAATCCGGCCGACATTATTGATTTCGAAAACTCAGTTCCTCATCAGGATGTTTATGTATTCCATAATATAAAGATTAACGGGCGTAAGAGTAATATTTATACTTCTTCAAGCGACCAGATGGTTTATCACCGTGTGAAATCGGGTGATACACTGGGTAAGATTGCCCGCATGTATGGCACGACAGTCAATGAGCTTTGCCGTTTGAATGGTATCAAGAGTACTTCTATGCTTCGTTTAGGCCAGTCAATCCGTTGTAGTGCCGGAAAAGAAGCGACTGTAGCAGCTAAATCTGCAACCCAAAAGACAAATACGCAAACTGTAGCGAAAGCGGTTAAGACTACAACTGTAGAAGCTGCCACTCCGGTTGCCTCTCTGACTGGAAATGTCAGTGCTGATCAGGAAGCAACACCTGTTTACCACCGCATTAAGAGTGGTGATACCTTGGGTGCTCTGGCTGCTAAATACGGAACAACAGTTGGCAAGTTGTGCGAAATGAATGGTATATCCAAGACTACTGTTTTGAAACTGGGTCGTTCCATCCGCTGTAAATAAGTTATTTTTAAGATAAAGGCAAGGCGCAGATGGAAACTTCATCTGTGCCTTTGTTGTTTTTTTACTATCTTTGCGGCATAATATATTTAGTATATGGCTGATACGAAAGAGCAATTCGAGAAAGTGATCTCCCAATGCCGGGAGTTGTTCGAAAAGAAGTTGAAAGATTACGGTCCCTCCTGGCGGATTATGCGTCCCCTGTCTGTGACCGACCAGATATTTATTAAGGCAAACCGTATCCGCAGCCTCGAGATAAAAGGGGTGAGCATGGTGGACGAAGGGATACGTCCGGAGTTTGTTGCGATCGTTAATTACGGAGTGATCGGATTGATCCAGTTGGCAAAAGGTTTTTCGGATACGACCGATATGACGAATGAGGAAGCGTTGGCATTGTACGATAAGTACATAACGGAAACCAAAGAGTTGATGTATGCCAAGAACCATGATTACGATGAAGCCTGGCGCAGCATGCGTATCAGTTCCTATACCGATCTGATCCTGATGAAGATCTACCGTACCAAACAGATAGAAAGCCATGGTGGCAAGACGATCGTATCGGAAGGTGTAGATGCCAATTATATGGATATGATTAATTACGCCTTGTTCGGTTTGATCAAACTCGAATATGGCGAAGAATAATATATGAACTATAAAGAGACTGCAATAAAGATACTGACAGAATGCAGCCGTCTGCTGATCGGGGTCGTGTTTATCTTCTCCGGTTTTGTGAAGGCGGTCGATCCGACGGGAGGTGCGATCAAGATAGGCGACTATCTGACTTCTTTCGGGTTGGATATGTTGCAGCCTTTTACCGTCCTGGCATCTTTTGCCCTTTCGGCTGCCGAGTTTGCCATGGGTGTTTGTATGTTGTTAGGGGTATACCGCCGCTACAACTCTTTCCTTGTTTTACTTTTCATGGCGTTCATGACGCCGCTGACGTTGTATCTTGCGATATTCAATCCGGTTTCCGACTGCGGTTGTTTCGGGGATGCAGTCGTTATTACGAATTGGGAGACGTTTTTCAAGAACCTGGTTCTTTCGGCTGCTGCTATTATGGTATTTATGAATTGCGGCAAGATGTTCCAGTGTTTTACTTACAAGGTTTACTGGTTCGTGGCGTTGTTTTCTTACTTCTTCTGTCTCGGTTTTGCTTACTGGAATTACAATCATCTGCCGGTCATGGATTTTCGTCCGTATAAGATCGGGGCTAATATCCCTTCTTTAATGGCAATACCCGATGGCGCTCCCGAAGATGAGTATAAATATACTTTTGTCTATGAGAAAGATGGCGTACAGAAAGAATTTTCTTTGGAAAACTATCCGCAAAATGACAGTACCTGGACATTTGTAGAGTCGAAGACCGAACTGATAAAGAAGGGATATGAACCTCCTGTAGCTTCCTTTAATATCTATAACGCCGAAGGAGACGATGTCACCGATGAAATATTACATAATCCGCAGCCGGTTCTGCTGCTGATCGCTCCGAAACTGGAAAAGGCGGATGATGAACAGATCGACGAGATAAACGGAGTGTACGATTATGCGTTGGAATATGAAATGCCTTTCTATTGTGTGACCGGTTCCTCTCCTGAAATGATCGACGAATGGAGCGACAATACCGGTGCCGAATATCCGTTCCGTATGGCCGACGAGGTATTATTGAAGACGATCGTCCGTTCTAATCCCGGACTGGTATTGCTGAAAGACGGTATTGTGATGGGCAAATGGCATTATAACGATATCCCGGACGAGGAACATGTGAAGGCTGAGATCGAAGATCATTTGAACCTGAGTGAAACAAAAGAAAAAGAAGATGGCTGGCTTATTACCATTTTATTGACTTTTACCGTACCTTTGCTGCTCGTTTGGGTATATGACTTTTTCCGTTTCCGCCGGAGACGGAAAGAGAAGGCTGAATAAAAGATTTTATTGTATTTATATATTTAATTAATTAAATCATGAGAAAGAATATTGTTGCAGGAAACTGGAAGATGAACACAACTCTTCAGGAAGGTCTGGAATTAGCAAAAGGATTAAATGAAGCTCTGAAAGGCAAAGCTATCAACTGTGATGTAATCATCGGTACTCCGTTCACTCACCTGGCAAGCGTTGTTGCTGCTATCGATACTGATAAGATCGGTGTAGCTGCTGAAAACTGTGCTGACAAAGAAAAAGGTGCTTACACTGGTGAAGTTTCTGCTGCTATGGTTGCTTCTACAGGTGCTAAATATGTAATCCTGGGTCACTCTGAAAGACGTGCTTACTATCACGAAACTCCGGAAATTCTGAAAACTAAAGTTCAGTTGGCTTTGGCTAACGGTCTGACTCCGATCTTCTGTATCGGTGAGGTACTGGAAGAAAGAGAAGCCGGTAAACATTTCGAAGTGGTAGACGCTCAGATCAAAGAATCTTTGTTCGACCTTTCTGCTGAAGATTTCGGTAAGATCGTATTGGCTTACGAACCGGTTTGGGCTATCGGTACAGGCAAGACTGCTTCTGCAGAACAGGCTGAAGAAATCCATGCTCATATCCGTGCTACACTGGCTGCAAAATATGGCAATACAGTGGCTGACGACTGCACAATCCTGTATGGCGGTAGCTGTAATGCTAGCAATGCTAAAGAATTGTTCTCTAAACCGAACGTAGACGGTGGTCTGATCGGTGGTGCTTCTCTGGCTGTTGATAAATTCATGCCGATCATTGAAGCATTTTAATGACATTATCCTGTAGGGAAAGGGCAAACGCTCTTTCCCTCCCGATTTGAACATAAAAATAAATCACAATGAAGAATTCCCCTTGTATCACTTTCTTATTCATGTTACTGGTTTGTGTGACCGGGGCGTCAGCACAAACGAGTGTCGACGGATCGGCACAGACGATCTTTGACGACCTGCAAACATCGAAGCCCGGTAAAGGCGAGGTGATTGTCAATCAGCCGGAGGCCCTTCGTAAAATGGTGGGAGTACGCCTGTATGGTGATAATGTAGAGAAGACGGATAGTACTGCCTTCCTGAAGATACAGGGATTCCGGACACAGGTGTTTTCCGGAAATAGCCAACGTAAGTCGAAAGATGAAGCGTTCGAAAAAGAAAAGAAGATCAAGGAACTTTTCCCTGATGTCCCGACTTATGTCAGCTATACCGCACCGTTTTGGAAACTGCGTGTAGGTGATTTCCGTTCACACGAAGAAGCATATCATATGCAACGCCTGTTGATGACTGCTTTCCCTTCGTTCGGAAAAGAAATGTATATTGTCCGGGAAGAAGTAAAAATCCCATTGAATTAACTAAGAAAATAAGAAACTTGTCCCCGTGCCTGACACGGATAATTATAGAAATGACAAAAGAAATAGACGACAAGACCTTGGCGGCACGCGAAGAACTGGCCGGCCATTACAAACAAATATTAGGCCTGTTGGGCGAAGATGCCGAACGTGAAGGTCTGATCAAAACGCCGGAACGTGTAGCAAAAGCTATGCAGTTTTTAACCAAAGGATACAACGAAGACCCTGCAAAGGTACTAGCTTCCGCTATGTTTCAGGAAGAGGACTACAAGCAGATGGTTATTGTAAAAGATATTGATTTCTTTTCTCTGTGTGAACATCATATGCTTCCGTTCTTCGGAAAGGCCCATGTCGCTTATATTCCCAAGAAATATATTACGGGTCTGAGCAAGATTCCCCGGGTAGTGGATATCTTTGCCCGCCGCCTGCAAATCCAGGAACGCCTGACTATGCAGATCAAGGACTGCATCCAGCAAACGTTGGACCCTCTGGGTGTCATGGTGGTAATCGAAGCACAGCACATGTGCATGCAGATGCGCGGTGTGGAGAAACAGAATTCCCTGACGACAACTTCCGACTTTACAGGTTTCTTCCAGCAGGCTAAGACGCGTGAGGAATTTATGAACCTGATCAAGAATAACCGGTAGGATTTGCGGTGACCGTACGGGATTATACGGTCACCTGATTGTTTAAGGACGTAGCACGTCTGTGAACACAGCCTTTTGATTGGTGAATTTTAATCCGTTCCCATCCTGGTATGTTCCAAATTCTGAGATGATGGCGCCATTGTCGCCTGCACGAAGGAAATGAGGAGACAAGAGTTCCTTCAGCGGAAGTATATCGCCGACTTTCATATAAGTGAAGTTGGAGACGGTGATAGCCTCTTTCTGACTTTCAGGCAATGCCGGAGGATTGGGGGTAGGATCACCGATCCCGAAATTATAAGCCGATCCGTTGCGTACCATCCATGATTCGAATTTAGCCGGATACTCAGGGGTTGCCACATGACGGTGTTCCGGGATCATTTGTCCGGGTAACAGATATATTTCGTGTCCGAAATGGCGGTTAACCGGGTCGTTAACCCAAAATACGCCGGCCATACCGGCATGTTCGAAATCTCCTAAGCCGAAATCGGATATCCACATGTTCTCCTTCATAAAGTCTGTAAAGGGAACTCCATAAAATTCAAACATTTCGAGATAGGCTTTCAGGGCGACTTCGCCGTTGTACTTTCCGCCTACATAAAAATCTGCATTTGTGTACTTTTTGGTGAATACCTTTTCTTTTGTCTGTTCCATGTTATCTTTACTTTTATTTGTTTATACTATTCAGGGAAGCTATGCTGTCGGCAAGTGCCTTGAAGTTGTCGAGGACTTTCCGGTAGGTTGCCTGATGACGGGGATCGGGCCTGAACCGTTGTTGTTCCTGATGCAGGGTGTCGATCTTTTCATAACTATTCCAAAGACCTGTACCTTTCAGGGCGAGTGCCGCAGCTCCCAACGAAGCCGCCTCCTGCCCGATGTTTGTCTTTTGGATTTCCAGTTCGTAGATGTCGGCAAAGAGTTGCATCCAAAAATCACTTTTTGTGCCACCGCCGACAAATAACATCTCGGAGAATGAGGCGTGATATTTCCGGAACAGATCCAGTGCGATACGAAGATTCAAAGCGATACCTTCCATGGTGGCACGAATCAGGTCGGCACGTGTATTCCCCAATCTCAGTCCGGTAAAGGCTCCTGTCATATCCGGGCTGGGCTCGATGCTTGAACCGCCAGCCAGGCTTGGGTTGAAGAGCAGGCCATTCGCACCCGGAGCCGAAGTCTCTGCCAGTTTGTTCATGGCTATATAGGCGTCTTCTCCACCTTGTTCTTCGGCCGATAACAGATCGGGACAGATCGTATTTCGTACCCATTGCAGGCTACTCCCTGCCGAGAATATGCAGGTGGCGGAGGCATACATTCCTTTGATGACGTGTGCAAAGACATAAGGCTTTTTGTCAAAGTCGAGCACCGGATTTTCGGATACCAGGGCGATCCAGGCAGAAGATCCCAGCGAGGTATAAATACGGGAAGGCTTGATACCTTTGCTTCCCAGGGCCATACAAGAGTTATCCACACCACCGCAGATAACCCTGACATGTTCCGGCAATCCGGTTTCGAGAGAGGCTTCGGGAGTAATTGTCCCGACGATAGCGTCCGAGTCCAGTATTTCCGGGAATATATCCGGGCGGATGCCGGAAGCCTGTATATATTCCTCTTTATAGTTCCAGGTTTTTAAGTCGAAAACTCCGCTTCCGGAGGCATACGAATAGTCGGTGCAAAGGCGGCCGGTAAACCGGTAGTTACAGTAGTCTTTTGTTCCGATTATTTTGTTTGTAACCTCATATTGTTCTGGGTAATGTTTCTTGTACCACATGATCTTGAAGACCGAATAACATTCCGGCGGGAAACCGTTGCCGGTTGTCTCATACCATTCTTTATAATCGATCCGGTTGAAGAACGTTTCAGCTTCGCTACTGGCCCGGCGATCGGACCAGATAGGGGTGGCAGCCTGCAACAGGCTACCGTCTTTGCCGATTGGGACGACGCCCAGGCTGTGTCCGGAGATGGCAAGGGCGGTTATTTCATTTTTATCGATCTTAGTCTTATCCAGCAGGTGCCGGGTGGAACGGATGATAGCCTGCCACCAGTCTTCGGGTGCCTGTTCTTGCCAGCCAGGTTGCGGGTAGGCAGTCGGATAGGGGATAAAGACGGAATGTAGAGCCTCTCCGTTGCGATTGAAGAGAGAGGCTTTTATTCCTCCTGTTCCCAGATCATAGGATATTACTTTTTCATTCATGTGCTTCCCTGTTTATACATTCTTCCATGATCCTAAGAGCCGATTTATAGCCAATGCCGAAACGGCTGACGCCCATTTGATACATTTCCAGCAATGTGTCGAGCGTGCGGACACCTCCTGCCACTTTTAATTTGATGGCGTCACCGACGGTCTCTTTGATCAAATCGATATGATGGAGCGTAGTTGCTCCCGCCCAGCCGGTTCCGGTTTTAATGTAATCCGCTCCGGCTTTCAGGATGATGGAGGAAGCTGTTTTTATCTCTTCATCGGTGAGGAGGACGACTTCCATGATTACTTTTAAAGGAAGAGGGGAAACGGCGGCTTTGATCTGCCGGATTTCGTCTTCTATATCGTTCAACATGCCGGACTTTAGTTTGCCGATATTCAGAACCATGTCGATTTCGTTGCAGCCAGCCTCTTTCAGTTCTTTAGCCTGGAACAGCTTGCTTGCCGTTGTCTCTCCGCCGGAAGGGAAACCGACAACACCTCCGATTCCGATCTGCGAATGGTCTTTCAGTTTCTCAAAAACGAGCGGAAGCATGCCGGGCATGGGGAAGATGCAAATGAAGTTGTGTTTTATGGCTCCGTCGATGATGTCTTCCACGTCCTGACGGGTGGAATCTGCACGTACGGCACTGATGTCGATCAGGCGTGCGATTTCCCGGGAGGAAATGATTGGATTGTGAGTGCTCATGATTATAAACTTGTGTAACCGCCGTCAACAATTAAATCTGTCCCTGTTGTGTAGCGTGCGGCATCGCTTAACAGGTATAAATAGGCTCCGATAAGGTCTTCCGGCACACCGAGGCGACCGGCCGGGATTTTCGATATCCATCCTTTGTGCATGTCCTTCATCTCTGCAACCAGCTCAGTTGCCATATATCCCGGACTGACACAGTTGACGCGTATATTATACTTGGCCCATTCGACTGCCAGTGCTTTAGTCAGCAGAAGCACACCACCCTTTGAGGCACAATAGTTGGCTATTGTCTGTGGGGTGTTGATGATGTGGGCGGACATGGAGGCCGTGTTTACGATACTGCCGGCTTTCCCTTCTTTTATCATCTGGCGGGCTGCGGCCTGGGCTGTCAGAAAGACGCCGTTCAGATTGATGTCGACAACTTTCTTGAAGTCTTTGGATGAGATTTCCTCTGCTGCATAAGTGTTTGCTATTCCGGCATTGTTGATGGCAAAGTCGATGCTGCCGTACTCTTTGATAAATGTGTCCATCATTTGTCCTACATCTTCTGCATCCGTCACATCGCAGCGGATGGCGATGGTGTGGGCTGAGTAACGGGCGGCCAGTTCTTTGGCTGTCTTTTCTGCCTCTGCAATATCTATGTCGACAATGGCGATAGAGGCGCCCATTTCTGTGAATGCATCGGCAAGACATTTCCCGATACCGCGTGCGGCTCCGGTGATAAAGCCTTTTTTCCCTTTCAGGCTGAATAAATCGAGTGTACTCATGGTTGTGTGTTTATATTATTTGTCGTAAATCTTATCACCTTGTCCGATGACCGAACAGTTTTGCTGTTCGACTTTCAGACGTTCCGCATATTTCCGTAGCTGTGCTTTATGCCGTTCGCAGGGAACGAGGTCTTTTTCAATATCTCCGCGTGGAGTAGCTTTCAGCCGCTTTTGTCCGGTGCGGATGATTTCGACGGCACGGACATATTTCTGCTTGTCGTTTCTGATTTTATCCAGGCATGGACTGACTTCCGGGCGGTCGAAAGATATTTGTGCGGTCAGTTTTCGGCCGTGGTGGTTGAGGTCCCAGATGTTTACTTCCGTCAGTTTTATTAATTCTTGTATTTCGTAATTATATAGCGGGCTTCGTCCGGCAAGTGTAGAGTCGAAAGCGGACTCATAAACCGGATAGTAAACGCCGTTCAGGTCCATCCAGGTGTAAAGTATCTCTTTATCTTTGGGGGATAATTTCACATCGTGATGATTGCCTTCAATGACCTTTGTCAGTTTGCTGGCATGCGATCCCCAGGAATAAGGCTCCTGTATCTGTGCGGGGCCTCCACCGATGAGTGTAATTTCTTTCTTTACATATAAATTGACGTAGGCGGCATTGAAGAATGGATTTTTGTCTTTTGCCAACACCAGCTTGTTACGGTTCTTCTGGTCGAAATCATGACAACGTACACAGCTTTTATCCAGAATCGGTTGAACCTGTTCCATAAAGGAGAAGTTCCTGGGTGCCTTACCCATCCAGCCATTCATCTTTACAGGAGCCTTTTTTAAGGCCAATGGTTTGGGACCCATTGCACTCGGAACACTCAGGCGGTCTTCGTGGCAACCGATACAACCATTTACCTCTCCCGGCATAACCATTGTTCCGCTGCGCATGGATTGGATCATTTTCTTATCCTTGTCGAGCAACTGGAAATAGACGAATGTACCCGAAGGAACTTCGAAATTAGCAGAACCGTCTTCTTCTACCGGTACTTCTCCCAGGATACGTTTGTTCTCGAAGCTGTGCCAGTTAACGGCCGGTGCCTGCTCGCCTTGTCCGCCCCAGCCGTTCTTTGTCCATGTCCTTTTCTCCGGAGATTCGATGACACGCAGGTATTTGGCTGTTCCCGGTTCGACGCCTTTCATATGTGTGCCATGATAAACATTTTGCACGTAGAAGGAACCTTTCTTATCTGTATAATTCCTGTTGGATGGTATAGCGTGAGGTTTAGGGCGCGGTTCGATAATCATCGGATCGAAAAGGCTTCTGTTTCCTTCGATAATCAGTTCCTGTGTTCCGTCGCGACCGATCAGGTAGATGCCGGATTTGGAGTCGAGATGCATCCATCCGCCCGGCTTTGCCCAGATTGTACGGGAAGCCAGAAAGAAGTTCTCATTGAGAGGATAAGGGTCTTCAAAGAAGTATTCGATCCATTTGAATGAGTCGAGGTCGCCGTTGTCAACCAGTTTCCTGCTGTCTTCGGGCCATATCTGTACGACCGGGGTCAAGCCGTCTACTCCTTTTTTTCTGTCTATAATGGCAAGGGCTCCCCAGGGACGGTCATGGCAGGAGCCGAAGATACAGATTACCTGGTCGGTTCCGGGGATTTGCCGGGCGTCGATTACTCCGCCCGGCGATTGAGTATTGTTGCCATAGTATATAGAATGTTTTGTTCCGTCGGGGTTTACCGTCCATAGTCCCTGTGCATCACCGAAATTACGGTCCACGTATTCCCAGCGATCGTAGAGGATTCTACCGTCGTTCAATAAAGAGGAATGTCCTTCGAATAACGTGCTAACGCCGATTTGTGTGATATTGGCACCATCTGCTTCCATCCGGTACAGGTTGCACATGATATGTCGGTTGCACATGCAATATTTGGGCTGGCGGGTGGAACTGAACACGATTCCTCCGTCCGGCAGATATAAAGGATCTATATCGGATACTCCTTCGGCGAAAGTTAATTGCTTTAATTCGCTTCCATCTGTGTTTATTTCATAGATATGATAGAAATCATCCTTATTTTTCCGCATGGAAAAGATGATCTTTTTCCCGTCGAAAGACAATTCAGGATCGCGGACCAATCCGTCTTTCAGTTCGATAAGTGTGGTCGTATTCCCTGTGTTCACATCAAAAATACGCATGGCACCTCCCGGGAAGAAACTGCTTTCATTGATTTCCTCTTTCTGGAAAAGAGTGGCGGTATTATGATGGTCCGGGGCATACTGTTCCCTTTCTATATACAATATTTGTTTTCCCGCCAATTGTTCTTTGGCCTTTGCGGTGAGTGTAATTTTCTTCGGGTCCATTTGTTCGGCGGAAAGTTGCATACTCCCTATGCAGACTGTCGCCAGAAGGATGATGAATTTGCTGTAGTTTCTCATGATATGTGGTTATTTATATTGTTTACAAGTATATCCCAAACTGGTAGAGATACTATTCGCTGTTTGGATTAATTCTTTTGCGACTACAGGAAAGATACTTTTGGTTAGACGGCCGGATGGACCGGACGTCCAGATTGTTGCGACAATATTATTAAATTGATTAAATATAGGTGCAGCGATACATTGCACACCGGCCATTTCTTCTTCCAGGTCTACTGCATATCCGATTTTCCGAATGTGTTCGAGCTCTTTTTTCAGTTGAGCTTCGTTTTCGATAGTATGTTTGTTGAAGACGGTATATTGTATCGTTTCCAGTGCTTTTTCGAGTTCTTCTTCCGGCAAATAGGCGAGGGTCAATTTGCCGGGGGCAGAGGCGTGCAAGCAGAAGCTTGTTCCGGGACGTAGCAGGAAGGTGAAATTGTGAGATCCCAGTACTTGCTCCAGCAGGACTATTCTGTTTTCCATAAAAACGCCGAGCATAATACTTTCTTTGATCTTATCGCGCAGCGCTCTCATGGGTGAAAGAGATTGTTCCACTATATTGGATTCGCCCAAAGCTGCCAGACCCAGTTTTAAAAACTTTTTGGAAAGGAAAAACTGTTGGGTATCGATGTTTTTTGATAGATATCCCATATTGAGCAAAGAGTTCAGCAGGCGGAAAACAGTCGTTTTGGGTGTATTCAGCAGGTTGACTGTTTCCTGCATGGTTAACCCGTTCGGATACTTGATAAGTAGCTCCAGCAGTTCAAAGCTTTTTTCAAGCATGGGGATGTTATATTTATCTCCGTTTTTTACTTCTTTTGTTTCTTCCTGATTCATCATATTGTCACTTTCTTTTTTTTGTTTCTTATTTGAAATCACATTTCTTATTTGAAACAAATTTCGCGTTTTTATAATAAATAGACTTCATGTATTTTGTTAATTAATTAATAACAACAAGGGGTAAGGTTATATAATTTGTTAATTTGCAACCATGGAACAAATGTGTGGAATATGAAAAACGGGAACACGTCAACCGTGTTCCCTGTTTTTATATTTTGATTGATTCAAATATTTTGCTTATGCATTTTCTTATCCTATTTATCTTCAGGTAACCAATATTTGTATCCTTTCGATTTTACTTGTGCCCAACTTTGGGGAGAGATGCTATTCCCTTTGATCGGATCCAACGTCAGGTCTTCTGATTCGAAGGTTAATACATCGGTATAATCCTGCCCGATTACATTCTTGTAATGAATGGTAAGGGTCTTTGTTTTAGGATCATATTTGTTGTCTTCCGTGACACCTTGTACGGTGCTATAGGCAAATGTTCGGGCTGGGAAGTCATTGTTTCCTGCCAGGATGGGTTCGATGGTGTAAGTTCCGGCAACCTGGTCGTTCAATGTGAACAGGTTATACATCCAACCGGAACCATGATAGGCGAAGACTTCGAAACTCCAAACCCCGGTTCCCCAGATTATATACTTTCCTTTTAGTTCAGGGGTATCGCCCAACGGTGTGATATATTTATATTTACGATGTCTGCCGTCTGCCGGTATGTTTTCGGCTCCGTTTCCTAACAGACGGGCTGAGAGGTAACGGCCTGTCGGTATTTCTGGTATCGGAAAACCGGACCAGTCGACCACTCTTTCCAGGTCTACATTGAGTTTGGATACCATGAAGTTGTAGTATTGGCGGCTCAGTGTAGCATTTCCTGTCTCTTTTATTTTCAGGGCAAAAGCGAAATCGGCATACGTTTCCATCTTGTCGCGTTCGATGGGAACCTGAAATGTCAGAGACGTGGAGGCTGTTCCTGCTTTAATGACGACAGGGAATCCTTTTCTTGTCTGGTCGTAAGGGATGTTTGTCGTGTACAGTGACGGATCCGGAATATAACGTTCGGCATTTTTTGAAATGTTATAGTCTTTCACGGCTTCTTCGTCAAAATCGATCAGGATTTCCAAATCTTCATGGGCGGAAAGCGATCCTCCTATTCCTATTTTGAAAATAATATTGGCCGTGCCGACTTTGTAGTCTACTAAAGTGTCCGTGTCGTAACTGTCGTTGATGATCTTTAGTGTATCAACGAAAGTATAAGCTTGGATACCAGTTATCTCGCGCTCCGTGGCGGAGGTCGATTCTGAATTGATGATATAAACTTCCTGTTTATAAAATTCTTTATTTTCGTAATCTAGCTTTCCACATGCTGCTGTTATCAGCGTAAGCGTGAAAATGGTTATATAAGACAAATATGTTTTCATATACGTTATTATTTTTATAGGATATTAAAATTACCATCCCGGATTTTGAACAAGGTCTCCCCAGTGATTTGCCACATCCTGGTAAGGAATCGGCAGGAAGTAGTTTTTTTTCTTGAACAGGTAACCGTCTATGATGGTCCGGTCATAAAAACTACCGTCGGTGGCTTGATAATTGCAACCATATACGGGGCCGTTCATTCCTTTGTTGTTACCGAATTGATCTCGTTCGTTTATCTCTGCATCTTTCCATCTGCGCGAGTCGAAATATCTCTTGCCTTCAAAAGCGAATTCGACATATCTTTCTCTTTTGATTCTTTCCCGATTTACATCTTGGTTTCCCGATCTGTAACCCGGTAGTCCGGCTCTGTAACGAACGTAATTCAGATATTTCAAAACATCCGGATTCTGTGGGTCATATTCATTTAATGCTTCGGCATACGATAAATAGATTTCCGCCATTCTGAATACAGGATATTGTTTATCGAACTTCCGGCTGCGTTTTGATCTTCGTCATTGATCCATTTTACGATCTGGTAGCCGGTACGGATAGAAGGACGGTCGGATTGTAAATATCCGTCAACCATATTGGCACGGTAATCGGCATAGTATATGCTTCCGGTATTTTCGACATAGCCTTTCCCGATGAACCCGATCGTTGCATAAAAGCGAGCTTCCCTGTTCAGGCATCTGTTGGGCACTTTTTGAATCGTGTTGTTCAGTTTGAATCCGGTTATTATGGGAGAAACTTTGTCTTTCTTCCCTTCTCCATGAATGAAGTAGTTGTCGCCGATGGTGGTCATTCCCAGATCGATGTACAACTCTTTTTCTTCCTCGATTGTCTTGCCGTTATTCATAAAATAAGCATCGACAAGCTTTTGTACGGCACATAATTTACCGGCCATACCGGCGCCCTGTCCTTTGTTATAGTTGCGGGGGAAACCTAAACGACTTAACGAGGAGCTTTGTCCGGATGTGTTCACCTGCCAGATTACTTCTTTGTTCCAGTAATTTTTTCCTCCGTTGAATAATGCTTTATAAGACTGATAGGCGTCGATACCTGCGGGACCGTTTGGCCATTCGATATTGTTGCCTTCGAATTCGCCAAGCGGAACGGTTGGATAGCCGTCGTTGGCGGGCATCGTGAACAAGTCGAATTTATTTAAATCGATAATGTCCTTAGCGGCTTTGGCGGCTTTTTTCCATTTCTCCATATCTGGCGATTGTACGTTGAAATACGGAACACCTTCTTTATTAACAAAGTCACTATAATCCGGATTTCCGTTTACCAACGGACTGGCAGCCCATAGTAGCAGGCGAGTTTTCACGGCCATGGCTGCCTCTTTGGAAGGACGGCCGTAGTCGGAAGTCAGGATGTCTTCGCTGTTGGGAAGTTCGGCAATACACTGTTCTAATTCTTTTAGGATGAAATCCGTACATTCGTCCAATGTCGATCTGGTGGTAGGGTATTCTTCCAGCTGCGAATAGTCGATCGTTTTGTCGATGATGACAAACGGGCCATATAATTCTATCATTTGGGAATAATAGAAGGCTCTTAAAAAGCGGGCGTCTGCAGCATAACCTTCTACTTCGCCCTCTTCCAGCAGTTTGTCGTTTGCCAAATGAGAGTTTTCCAGAAATTGGCAGCATAACCGAATGGCTTTGTAATAGTTTTTCCAATATTCGTATATCGGTTTGTCTGCGTCATATTTGCCTTGGGCAAAGGTAAGGCATTTATAACTGTCCAGGCCGCCATGAGCTTCGTCGTAATTGCAGTTGAAAGGCCAACCGTTGACCATGTCTGCATAGTTGGGCATGGCTCCGTAGCAAGCGGCCCATGCTTTTCGTATGCTGTTTCGTTCAGTCCAGATATCGTTCAGGTTTTCTACCTCATTCAAATACTCATTTGCATCCAGATAGTTGCAAGAGTTAAAACCCGCCGACAAGCAAAGGCTTAATGCTAATTCTATGATATATGTTGTTTTCATGATTTGTATTATAAATTAAAACCGATTTCAAAACCTAATGTGATCGTTCTTTTTAGCGGATATGCATAAGGAGAGGTTAGTTCCGGATTCCAATCCTTGAATTTGGAGAACGTACATACATTATCGCATCTTCCGTAGAAATAGATACTCTTGAAGAATTTATTTTTGTCTTTAGGTATCCAGTTATAACCCAATTCTATGTCGGCAATTTGCAAATAAGAAGACTCACGAAGCCAGAAGGTAGATTGTTGGGCATTGTTTCTGTTTTCAGATCCGAAAGCCAGACGCGGATAAGTCGCATTCGGATTTTCTGTGGCAGTAGTTCCTGAATAAGAGGCCGGTGTCCAGTGGTCGTTCATTGCGGCATAATACAATGCTCCGTTTTCGTTGATTACTTCCTTGCCGTTGGAATCATATGGATTGAAGGGTATTCTACCTCCGCTGATCGTCCTGTAAACATTCGACTTTCCGATGAGTCGCGATGCCAGAGTGAAGTTTTTGTAACTGATGTCGAAAGCCAACGAGTAAGTCCATTTGGGATACCGGTTTCCTAACCATACACGGTCGGTAGGCGTAATTACACCGTCTCCGTCTATATCTTTATATTTTATATCGCCGGGCTTTACATCATTCCATGTCTGAACAGGACTATTGTTGATGTCTTCTTGGTCTTTGAACAGGCCTAAAGCAATATAATTGAGAGATCTTCCGTAGTCCAGGCCGATACCGCTCTGGTAAGGAACTTTCGGGTCTAATTGTCCGTTTTCTTTGATCTCGTTATTATTGTAACTGATGATACCTTTTATGTAATTGATTCTGAAATTATTCCATGAATTGGAATAAGTGAAATCGAAGTCAACACCTTCGGAAATAGTGCGTCCCAGATTGGCTTTTGGTATGGTCGGTAAGCCTAATGTGGATGGCAGACGGTTCAGGTCGATCAATTGCATCTCGTTGTCGTAGCGGTATAACTCAGTGATTAATTTGAATTGTTCAAATAAACCGATTTCTATTCCGAGATTAATTTTCTTGTTGCGCTCCCAAGTTAAGCCTAATTGTTCCAGTCGTGTTTCGCCAATACCTCCAATGCTGACGCCACTGCCTGCGGCATTACCGAAACCGAATGAATAACCGGTCAGAGGACCTGTCGCTGCCAAATAACCAAAACGTTTGGCACTACCCGGAGCCCCTACTTCACCATAAGTGACTCGGATTTTAAATAGATCCACTACAGGACGTAAACCTGACCAGAAGTTTTCATCCGAAATCAGCCAACCTACGCCAATAGAAGGGAAGGTAGACCATCTCTTATCCGGTGTAAAGAGTTGAGAGCCTGATGCCCCTATATTCACATCCATAAAGTAGCGATGCTTCCAGTCGAATGTCAAACGGCCTGCCAACGATTGTTCGCGTGAGGCCAATGCGTTGATCAGCAATTCGGCTCCTTTCCCTTGGGGTGCATCTGTCAGATATTCTCTTTGCTTATAAAGGAACAATCCTGTTGTGTGAAGATCGGTGAAGAAAGTTCTGCTGTAATTTGCGCTACCTTGTACTTCTATAACTCTGTTTCCTGTTGGTGCTACATATTTAAAACTCATTTTGTCGTCGACATCCGGGGTTTTATTAATGGTGACCAGATTGCCTTCTTCGTCTCGCCCGGTACCCATATAACTATGGGCGAAGTCAGGAGCATGTTTTTGATACTTCTTTTCGTACTTGTGCGTGTAATAGTTGTTTTTTGTAAAAGAAGCAATAAAGTTGACAAATAGCCCTTCTGTTATAAAGTCAAGTTTTTGAACGATATTCAGGTTGGTTGACATGTGATTGGCATAATCTTTTACAAAACCAGTCTTTGTCAGCAACGAATACGGGTTTGTCACACCGGGCGGCTCTTCTGGAGCTGTACCGTTCGAGTATTCGGCCGGGAAAAGCGTCGGGTTTAGATTATTCATAATATTCAGAAGATTGTCAACGCCTTGACCCGGTTCTGTCGTTGTATTGTAACGACCGTCAAATCCTAAAGCTAATGTTGTTGAAGAGCTCACATCGGCTTTGATATTTGAACGGAAATTGAACTGGTTGTAATCGGCATTGGAATCATTTCCGCTGTTGAACATACCATTTTCTTTATAAAAACCTCCGGACATGTAGTAGGTTACCACGTTTCCTCCACCGCTGATGTTGAAGTTCGCTTTTTGAGAGAAATTATTCGGTTTAACCATAGTCTTGTACCAATCCACATTCGGATAAAAGTCCATATCCGCATCACCGAATTTCTCTATATCCTGATCTGAGTAATACGGTTTTTTCCCTCTGACAACGTATGCTTCGTTTTTCATCTTGGCATAATCAACTGCATCTACCACTTGGGTTTGTAAGTCGAGTTGTTAATAGAAGCTGAATAGCTGACTCTTACGGATGGTTTTGCTAAAACTTTTCCTGTTTTTGTTTTAATAACAATGATACCGTTGGCTCCTTCCAGACCATATACAGCTGTTGCTGAGGCATCTTTTAAAACGGAGAAGCTTTCAATATCATTCGGGTCTACGTCGTCAATCGTTCTTTTTAATCCGTCAATTAAGATAAGAGGTTCACTATTTCCTGTCACAGAGTTGATCCCTCTGATAATAAAGGAGGCACCATCTTTTCCTGGTTGTCCGGACTTTTGTACAAAGGTAACGCCTGCTACTCTACCAGCAATTGGGTTGATAATGATCGTGTTGGCGCTTTTAATTCACTTGGTTCAAGAGTCGTAATAGCACCTACGATACTTACTTTTTTTTGAGAGCCGACACCTGTGACAACAACTTCATCCAGAAGTTCAGAGTCTTCTTCCATTTCGACAAGAAGGGAAGTCAGTTCCTGATTCTTTAATTTACTGATATTTATTTCTTTCGTTTTGTAACCGAGATAAGAGAATACGAGGGTCGAATTTCTTGGTACATTGCTCAAGCTAAAACTTCCATCTTCTCCAGATATTGTTCCGATCAGCGCGTTGGCTTTAACGTGAATTGTTATATACGCTAATTCTCCTAAAGCATCTTTTACTTTACCAGAAACCAAAACGTTGTCTTTGGCTTGTTGGTGCTTGGTCGGTTGTTGAATAGGGGAAGGCTCTCCTATATTATCCGCCCATATATGCCCTACAAAGAATGAGAAAAATAATAAAGACCCCAAAGGTCTAAAAATGTGTGTACAGATTGAATTTGGATGATAAAATGTAATATCATCTTTTATGCGATTTTTTTTCATACTTTTGTATGCGTTTTTGTTAGTATTAATTTAATGAGAAAAGAGGTACTAATTTAAGGCTGATAAGTGAGGCAACACTTATTGGCCTTTTTTGTACAAAGGCAAGTGATTGTGTTTATTTCATAGGCATGTGAATTTAAAATGTTACTAAATGTTTAACTGTATTGTATTGAATTTGAACGCGTAATATCATTTGTTTAGGGTTTGTGATACAAAACTAAGTTTCATATACAAAACTAAGTTCTGTATAGAAACTTAAACTT
>NZ_QSDP01000079.1:0-30146 GCF_003463685.1 Parabacteroides sp. AM58-2XD | reverse complement strand
CAGCGTCCCCGTTATACTCCCAATCCATTCCATACGGAGAGTCTCCATTACAATGCGGAGGAGGATTATTACGTTTGTCCTATGGGGCAGCACATGAACCGTATAGGAACCAGACGTGACAAAACAGCTAGCGGATACATCACCGAAAGTGCCCGGTATAAAGCACAAAGATGCGAAGGGTGTCCTTTACGTGGCAGTTGCTTTAAAGCACGGGGGAACCGTATTATAGAAGTCAACCACCGGTTAAACCAATACAAACGACAGGCACGGGAAAGGTTACTCTCGGAAGAAGGCATCAGGCATAGGGGAAAGCGATGTATAGAACCGGAAGCAGTTTTTGGACAGATGAAACACAACATGGCATATAGAAGGTTCCGGCATGTGGGAGAAGACAAGGTGACTATGGACTTTGCCTTCTTCGCTATAGCTTTTAATATCAAAAAGATGTGTACAAAACTACTAAAAGCAGGAAAGAGAAGGAGTGCACACACTATATTTATCTTTATCAGACCACGTGTGACTCAACATACGACGAATATTAAGCCTTATTATCTAATTACTGAAAAAATAGTCGCATAGACAAAAAAAAGAGGAACGACTATTTTAAGATAAAAAAAGAGATGTGTCTTAGTTTTGACACACCCCCTTTTTTTATGGCTTAAAATAGTATCTTTGTCTGAACGATATATAAAAACGGAAGACTCTGAATATGGAAATGCTACAGAAAATAAGAAGCGTCATCGTTGAAGATGAATCGGCTGCCCGTGAGGCATTGAAGAATTATCTGGCAAAATACTGTCCGGTCATCGAAGTGGTCGGAGAAGCCCACGACTGTAAATCGGCCGTCCCTTTACTCCATGAACTCGAACCGCAATTGGTGTTTCTGGATGTGGAAATGCCCTATGGCAATGCATTCGACGTATTGGAAGGATGTAAAGACCTGTATTTCGAAACCATATTTGTCACCGCCTTTTCTGAATATTCGCTCCGGGCGTTGAACCAGAGTGCAGCTTACTATCTGCTGAAACCGGTCAGCATCGAAGAACTGATCCTTGCCGTAAATAAGGTACAGCAACACATCGTCAACCGGGAGATATTCAATCGCAATCAGATCCTGATTGAAAATATGCGTGAGCCGAAACCAGAGAAGCGCCAGGTGATCCTACCTACTCTCGAAGGATTTGAAGTAATAAAAATGGAAGATATCATCCGGTTGCAGGGAAACGGAAATTTCACCGATATCTATTTGAAAGATAAAAGCAAGAAGATGGTCTGCCGCTTTCTGAAATATTTCAGCGAGATATTGCCGTTCCCGTTTGTCCGTGTACACAAATCACATATAATCAATTTCCATTGTGTCAGGTCATACCACAAAAACTCCGGCGGTTACATCGTGCTGGAAGATAATACGGAAATAGAAATATCGTCCAGCTATAAAGATGATTTCCTCCGGATACTGAAATCACAGTAAGGAATTTATAGCTTAACTGTTACGGTACTCCTGGGGTGTCATGCCGGTATGCCTTTTGAAATATCTGTTAAAGAACGACATATTGTTGAATCCCAGCGAAAAGGCAATCTCCTTGATCGGAAGTTCCGTTGATTTCAGCTGTGCTTTAATGTCCATCATGACAATGGCCGTTATTATTTCGAGCGCCGTCTTTCCTGTTTCCTTTTTTATGGTCGAACAAAAATGGGAAACGGTAACACCCAGATGTTCCGCATAAAAAGCAACGCTCCGTTGTTTCGTATAATTCGACATGACCAGTTTGATAAATTCACGGCACATCACTTTACTGCGTGAATGCAATGCGCTTTTCCACTTGCCGTGATTCTTATACAATTCGGCCGTGCCTTGCATAAAAATAGTGAAAACAGATTTAATGATCTCCTTATTCTCCAGCGTACAAGGCAATGAATAAGCATGGATCAACGGTTTGAAGATATCCAGATATAACTGTGAAAGATCCTCCGATAAACAAATGACCGGATTCTCAGCCAGTATAGGAAGTAACCGTACGGTTGTTAAGACCAGGTTATTATTCTCCATGAAACCCTGCGAAAAGCAGGCATAGAAGAAATGAGCATCCGGAGAAACGTCATTAAGCTGGATGAAACTGTCCGGCGTTAATGTGATAAAATCATCTTTTTTGATTGTGTATTCAGACAGGTTGATTGTAGCATGGACAGAACCTTCTACACAAAATGCAAAAAGCACTGCTTTCATTTTACATGAAAAGCGCACGTAGCGATTCAGCATGTCTCCGGTGATATTGTCGCCTGCAATAAAATCCGTGGAAATGTCAAATATTTGTATGTTTGCCTCCATATTGTCCTGATAAATGATTTTCAAAGATAGTATATTTGAGTTTTCTACACTAATAATCGCAAAAACAGGACATAGAAACCCAATAATAGGTATTGATCGTTCCGTTCAAATCTATGTACTTTGCAAAAGTTTAAACAAAGAAAGAAAAAATGAACCGAAAGAGTTCTCTTTTGTTTTATTCTAGAAAGAGGACATGTATTATCTAATAAAATTATAATTATGGAACTAGAGAAGATCGGAGAAAATGCCGGCAAAGTCTGGCATGTGCTGAACGAAGGAAGAGAGTTGACAATACCAGAACTGAGCAGACGGATTGACCTGAGCCACGAAGATACCACCTTAGCTATCGGATGGCTGGCCAGGGAAAACAAAATTTATATACAACGTAAGAACGGGCAGATATTGGTAAGCAACGGAATACAACAAGGGTTATACTTTGGATAATATACCATCGAAAGCGTCAGTAAGGTTCATATGCCTGCTGACGCTTTTTTAATTATCCGGCTATTTTATCTCCTGATGTTGCCGGTTATTAATATAGGTCAGTGCCGCACCGATCGCCGTCCGGTATTCTGCATATTCCGGTATCAGGAAATGACCACCGTACATTTCTTCCAGCCGGGGAAAGATACTTTCACACTGCGGCAGTTTCGTCAGATTTCCGATCAGGACGTAATTATGTATGTCGCTGTTCAGTGCAGCGAGGATCACTGATTGCCCGATGCATTGGAGTACCATGTAAATAATACCCAGCGCTACGTCTTCCTGCGAAGAATTGGCTCCGGCCTTTCCGAAAGTAGAGGCTGTCGCATCCAGAGGCAGTCCGGGCAAAGGTATATTGCAGATATCCTGGATTTGCAGGTTTATAGTCGTTATATCTCCTTTCAGGGCCAGCTTGACAATCTGGTGAAAATCCTGCGTTTTAAGCAACAGCCGGGATAAGCCCAGTATGGTACCCCCACCGATCCCTATACCGCCGATATGTTCGATCAACGGACCGTCCACTTTTACAAACGAAGTCCCCGTCCCCATACTGACAACGATCAGCTTATCCAGCTGCGTCAGATATTGCGCCCCGAGTCCGTTAGCCAGAAATTCATCTGTTTTGGCTGTAGGCAAACCATAGAGCGGTTGATTGATGTATGCACTGCCTACACCGGTAAGCATCACTTTCTCTATATCGGAAAGGGGAATATCATTCTCATATAAATACTTGCCGAAAGCACCGAACAGCGATGTTACCGGGTCGGTCGCCTTGACAAACATGGGATTCCGGATCTCCTTATCGTCGATCCCCACTATTTTGGTAGTGCTCCCTCCTACGTCTATACCAATTACTATGCCCATAACTTTTTGTTAAAATCGGATTCAAAGATACATGTTCTTATTGAAAATTAGTACCTTCACGGATAATAACTTTAAATGGAGGACCGGATATGTTTGCAGATTTTAATTTTCAACAGATGATAAGTGCTTTCATCGTACTGTTTGCCGTAATCGACATCATTGGTTCCATCCCCATTATCATCAATCTGAAGGAAAAAGGAAAAGACGTTAATGCTTTAAAAGCAACGGTTATATCTTTTATCCTGATGATCGGCTTCTTTTATGCAGGCGATTTTCTCTTGAAACTATTCCATGTGGATATCGAATCGTTTGCTGTGGCGGGTGCATTCGTTATTTTCCTGCTGTCGCTGGAGATGATACTGGATATCGAGATATTCAAGAATAACGGGCCGATCAAGGAAGCCACGCTGGTACCTCTGGTCTTCCCCTTGCTGGCCGGTGCCGGTTCGTTTACAACCCTGCTTTCATTGAGGGCCGAGTATGCCAATATCAATATTGTAGTCGCTTTGATACTGAATATGCTATGGGTCTATTTTGTGGTGCGTATGACTAGGCAGGTGGAACATCTGCTGGGAAAAGGCGGTATCTATATCATCCGTAAGTTTTTCGGCATTATCCTGTTGGCAATATCCGTTAGGTTGTTTACAGCCAATATCACTCTGCTGATTGAAGCGCTGCATAAATAAGCAATAAAGATCATAATTTTTGCTATAAAGCAAAAAATAAATGCTTTAAGATGTTTACTTTTGCCTTTTCAATTAAAACATGGTTGAAAAGGCTTTTTATTTTATGCCGGATACTTACAATTAGACTAAATAAATTACAAACTTATATCAACTTTTAAGTCTTATGGAAAACAAAGCTATCCTTAATGCCAACAAGCATATTGTCTGGCTGGATGTAATGCGGTTTGTCGCGATGTTCACTGTTGTCTGTTGCCATTGTGCCGATCCTTTCAATTTCTTTACGGGCGAACTGCCTGCCAATATCGGCGAAATTAAATTCTGGGGAGCTGCCTATGGCGCTTTTCTCCGTCCGTGCGTACCCTTGTTTGTCATGATAACCGGAGCCTTGTTGTTGCCGGTCAATGGAGAAGCATCCGTTTTCTATAAGAAACGTATCCCACGTGTGCTTTGGCCGTTCCTGATCTGGTCGATCCTTTACAATTTATTCCCCTGGATCACAGGACTGTTAAGACTTAGTCCGGAAGTGATACTTGACTTTTTCCCTTACTCCGGAGAGGAAGCAACCCACCAGGCTTTGAGTGTTTCATTGAAAAATATCGCTGAGATACCGTTCAACTTCTCCCTGCTGGATGTACATATGTGGTACATCTATCTGCTGATCGGCTTGTATCTGTATCTGCCGATCTTCTCTGCCTGGGTGGAAAAAGCATCTGATAAAGCAAAGCTATGGTTCCTGGCAGCCTGGGGAGTGACAACTCTTCTTCCTTATTACAATGAATATGTATCGCAATACCTGTGGGGAACCTGTTCCTGGAACTCGTTCGGTATGTTATACTACTTTGCCGGTTTCAACGGTTATCTGCTGCTGGGCCATTACCTGCGCAAGCTGGAATGGCCGGTCGGAAAGATACTGGCTATCGGTGTCCCGATGTTCCTGATCGGCTATGCCGTTACTTTCACCGGGTTCCGCCATGTAACTTCATTGCCGGAATACAGCGATGAACTGCTGGAACTGTTTTTTACCTACAACTCTCTTAATGTCGTGATGATGACTGCCCCGATCTTTATGCTGGTGAAGAAAGTGAATATACAGTCGGTTACCATTCAGAAAGCGCTGGCCAATCTGACACTTTGCGGTTTCGGTATCTATATGGTACATTTTTTCTTTACCGGTCCGAGTGTGATCCTGATGCGTACGATCGGCATTCCGGTTTGTTTGCAGATTCCGCTGGCTGCTGTCGTTGCTTTCAACGTCTCATGGGCAATTGTTTATATGATCTATAAGGTTGTCGGCCGGAAAGCTAAATACATTGTTGGATAAATAAGCATATTTTCAGATCCTTTTTCATTCAATTCGGTTTGATAGTCAAACTATCTTGTTTTCTTTTTGTTTCTATATACCGGACATATTATTGAATTTACTTGCATTTTTGCCGAACTAAATCAACAATTATGATGGATATAGAATTTAAGCAGATTTATCCTCCGTTACGCGATTGCGTAAATCGCTTGATCGAGCGGAAGATACAAGCAGGCAGGCTCTTCATCTTTCCCTTTCCCTTTTCCTTTTCTATGCCCGTGGCATGTGTTTCGTTGATGCATATTATGCAGTTGTACAAACGGAAAGATTCTCGCTGGGTATTCCCGTTCCTGCACGAAAAGCTGGTTGGGAAAGGTGTGTTGACGGCTCAATCGTCTTTACATCGTGTGAACGAGTATCTGAAAGAGATCGGTGACAGACTGAACCTTCCTTATCCCCTGACCACTTATGTGATGCGCCACAGTTGGGCGTCGCTGATGCTGGAATCGGGTTCGGAGATAGGGGTTTATCAGCCAGTCGCTCGGTCATATGTCTTTGCAAACGACACAAATATATCTGGGGCAGTTATCCAAATCAAAGATGGATAAGGCTTCCGAAGATATGCTGGATCACCTGGTTCGTGGCAGCCGGAAGAAACAACTTCAGAAACCTTCCGTACCCGTTTCCGCCCTCTACGTCACTATTCTCATTTTGTTCTCCCCGTGCAACCGAGTCAAAAATCCCCATTTTGGAAATTCCATATTTTTAACCTTTCTGTTGCATGAACTGACGAAGAAGATCTATATATTCTTTTGTTGATTTCATGACTTATTTAGTTTTTATAATGTTGATGGTAAATATAGGAATAATGTATCAATATGCCAATTTGAATACATTGCTGGGCAAGGATCATGAAGACCTTTGCTGTTACCAGTTCCCCAGGCATTTCTGTATTCTTTTGTAGCAGAATCAATCCATTGACTGGCACCTGTAGGTATTTTATACATATTCCCCGGATCTTTATACGCTTCCCGAAAAGAAACCCGCCGTTGTATAACCGACATCGGATAAAAAGTAAGTCCGTCCGCTCCAAACAGGCTCAAAAGTCCTTTTGTAGGAAATATTAATATTGGAGTAGCTCCGCTACCGCCTATCGTATTCGGTGCAATGCGGCAATAGATACGAGCATTTTCGACACTCCGTTTTCTATTTTTACCGTATTTTTCATACTCTCTCTTTCCTTTTTTTCGCACATTAACAATACGGGGTTACTACTAAAATGCACACCAAAAGCTGTACAACTCCGGCTAGGAATTGTATAAAAAAGCCCCGACAAACAACTACCGGGGCTACGATTCTCTTATTTTTAAGTATTAAGCATGCATCACCAATAACGGCGTATCGGTGTGAAATAGCATCTTGCGTGCAATCGACGGGTTGAACATACGTGCCAGAATATTGCGACGATATGTGCTTAATGCAATCATGTCGATTTGTTTATCGCGGACAAACTTTTCGATAGCCAGCAACAAATCGCCGTCAGCCAGTACCGTATGGGTAATGTTTGCATCCGGATATTGTTTCAGGAAATACTCACGGACACCAGTCAGACGTATTTCGTTCCATTCGTCTTTACTTGTCGATATATTGAACAGGTGAATATGAATATCATATCCTTTCACCAGGTCCATAAATTCATCGAAAGCCACCAGGTCGCGCTGGTTGAAGGAAGTAGCGAATGCAATATTTTTGGCTTCGCTAAAATCATTGAAACGTATATTTTCCGGAATTGCCAGAACAGGTACTTTATTCACTTCTATCACTTCACCAGTGACACTACCGATCAGATCCATATCTTTCTGGCTCTTTCCACGCGTACCCATGACAATAAGCGTAGGATGATATTCCTTACAATATGCGAGAATCTCTTCTTCAGGCAGACCTTCCCGTAATACATAATTATATTTTACTTTAGGTAATTCGCCAGCCTGCATCTTACGGTTGATCAATGTGCAGATGTTCTCCATATCGATCTGTACACGTTTTAATACGTTCTGTACAGACTCTTCTTCATTTACCTGATAAGCCAACGTATCTCCCATCGGAATTGCCGAAGGAAAATATGGGCTGAAATAAGCATGCATGATCATTACTTCCGCACCTGCATGATAGGCATAATTAATACCCAGTTCACAAGCTTTAATGGAATAATCAGAAAAATCAACCGGGATCAGGATCTTTTTCACCTGCGGGGCTGCAACTTCTTCCTGCGTATCCTCACTGAGCCACTTACTGTCCTCTATAATGCGCAAGGCATGAGGCAGATCGCTTTCCTTAATTCTCACACGCACTCCTGCCGAAACGACAGGTTGAATCTGATTTACATTATGTATATAAACTTCAATTCCTTCCGTTTCAAGTATTGTTTTGAGAATCTGAGCTTTCTCGAACGTGTGAATAGCTAATGTTACTAATTTATCTTCCATACTCGTGTGTTTTTATAGATTAAACAATCGGAAAATGCTAATATCACTAATAAAAAAAATCCCACAGCGTTTTTGTTTAGTCAGCTATGGGATTTTTTATGTACTGTAAAATTCTTTACGCCTGCTGTGCTTCAGATACATCCTCTGTTTCCGCCAGTATCTGTAAAGCACGTTCAAATATTGTTGTATCATCCAGAACTACCAAACCACCATCTGGTCCGGGTTCGATATGTATCCCACAGCTTTTACCATCCTTATAATTATATCCACCAAAATAATTACGAACAGTTTCAACTGATAAACCTAACTCATCTGCAATACGATGAGTACTACCGTCAGGCAGACGGTCTTTAATTCTGCGCAATTCATTAAAAGTGATTGTCTTTGTCATGGTTTCCTTATTTTGAAGGTTAATACTTCGTTTATTAATTAATGGCACTAACTTAAGCAATATAAATCAGAGGGACAAATTATTTCGTTAAAATAAACCTTTTGGCAAACATGCTTTACGACATGTGTTATATTTAACTGTAACTGCTTATTTTATCTTAAACAGGCAACTAATTGAACATTAAATACTGTTATTATTAAAACAGCTATAAAAATCGCATATACGATCAGACGCTTCTGCCCGGTCGAATATAACTCACTGGCATTACTGCTTGTACCGGTAACTACCGGACGGACTTTGACATATAGCCAATATACCAACCAGCCAAAGAATACTCCTGCGATTGCTCCGGGAACAATATCCGAAATGAAATGGACCCCCAAATATACACGGGTATAAGCGGTAAGAGCAGCCCAAAGGAAGATCGTCCATGTAAACAGCCGGTAACGGAACAACAATGACATAAAGGTCGCAAAACCGAAAGCATTGGCAGCATGGCTGGAAATAAAACCGTATCGGCCACCCCGGTAATCAAAGACAGTTTTTACCTGATCCATAAAATCCGGATGATGTGTCGGTCGGAAACGGGTAAAAATGGGTTTGCACACATGTGAGGCAAACTGGTCGCAAAAAGTTATTACCAGCACTATCGCCAGTAATATCAGGATAGATTCCCGCCATTTCTTCTTATACAGCAGTACGACCAATATAAAAAAGGCTAACGGCAGCCAGACTGCCTTACCCGAATACAACCACATAAAGCGGTCAAGGAAAGGAGAATCGCTGCCGTTAAGCATGAAGAACAAATCCCGTTCGTAAACTAATATTTTTTCTACCATCAGATTGTTTCTATATCTTTTGTCGGCATCCAGCCAACATTGCCATCTTCCAGTGCTATTTCACTCCAGTCGCCTAATGTACTTCTGACAGACACTTTTGTTCCTTCATGCAGAACGAACAAATCCGTACCACTCGCATCCGGGGAACTTTTCACCGTTACTGTCGGAGCAAAAACAATAGCATGTGTACGGTTTACCAGTTCGCTCTTCTGATTTGCGGCAAAGATATTTGTCATAATCACACAAAGCAAAAGCAGCACACCGATATAGAAACCGACTTTCTTCAGGCGAATCTGCCTTGAAAAGAAAAACAGGATCAGGCATCCGATGAATAAGATGAAACAAACGATTCCCATTTTAGCCCAGGAGTCAGCTGCTCCCATATTCTGAATGGATTCGAACCATCTGCTCAGGAAAAATCCGTCTACCGGTTCAATCTTGTCAACAGTCTTCTGACGTGCCATCTGTAAGTTGAAACGGACATCGGCGTCACCCGGATCAAGAACCAGCGCCCGCTCATAATTCAATATTGCAGAGGCAATCTTTCCTGCTTTGTAATAAGCGTTCCCCAGATTATAATAAATCTCCGGTGAGTCGCCATTACTTTTCAGTATTCCTTCATATAACTCGATTGCTTTTCCATAATCTTCTTTGGTATACGCAGTCTCAGCTTCCTTTATCGCTGCATCCTGCGCATAAGCAGTCCATGCCAGACACTGAATCAATAGAAAAAACAATATATTTCTAATCTTTATATTCGTTTTCATCTTATTGCTTTTTAATTGTATTCTCCATCTTACCAATGGCATCTACGGTTAACTCATATAACTTATCCATAGCATCCGAAGCCTGAGCCGGCGCATAGCGGGCAAATTCGCAGGTGTTCAGAATATCCATAAACTCATTTGTTAAGGTATCATCCACACCAAATTTGGCCAATTCGGTTTCCACATTATCTTTGGTCAGACTTGCCTGAGGAATATTCAGTTTATCACTCAAATATCCCCACAAAGCCCGGAGAACTTCATCATAGAACTCTTCTTTCTTGTTTTCCTTCATCAGCTTGCCGGCATTCTTCAATCTCCTGACAGCGATTTTATTTGCCTTTTTAGTACGAACCAATGCTATGTTGGCATTTTCCTTTACTTGCTTGCGATAAATAAAGAAGAAGACAATAAACAGGATGGCCGGTACCAGATAGCACATGTAATACATGAACGATCCAAAGAAAATATCGTTGTTGGCAATGAAATTGAAATCTTTCACTTTCAGGAAACGGATATCTTTACCCAGATACTTCACACTCTCTTTATTGCTGAAATTAGACACGACCGGAGAATTACTGCTTCCCCCCTCGCCTTGTTCTACATGAAGCTTGTAAGGATCGGACTTCAATGTCTTATAAGTGCCTGATTTAGGATCGAAATAAGAGAAAGAGATAGCCGGTATCTCAAAATCTCCGGCATAACGGGGAATAGCCATGTATTCGATCGTTTTGCTTCCACTTACTCCGGCAGTTGTCGTTCTGACATCTGTTTCCTGTTTTGGGTCGAAAGTATCGAAATCATTCGGGAAAACAACTTCCGGATTCTTGATCAGTTTGATATTTCCGTTACCGGAAATCTTCACTTTAATAGTAACAGCATCATTTGTCTTTACATTATTGGAATTAATATCCGATGTCATGGTGAAATTACCTACCGCACCGGAGAACGATGCCGGTTTACCGGAAGGCAACGGCTTCACATCTATTGTAGCAGGACTCGATACCAATGCTTTCCGTACTCTGTCGTACATGTCATCGAAACTATCAAAGATGCTGCTTATTTTCCGTTGGGTCGGAATACTGATAATAGCGTCGAACTTACCGCTTTCTATTGTCAGTTTTCCTGAACGTTGCGGATAAAGGACTGTTTGTTTCAAAACAACGGTGAAATAGTTACGACCGTTATAATGTTCCTGCGACCATTGCTTTTCCTGCGGCAACTCTATCTCCTGAGCAAGAAATCCTTCAAACTCCGGAAATTTTACTCCTTCCAGTCCGCACATGCGTGCTGCATATAATTTGAAAGTGACCAGAAAACCTTCCTGTTCATACACATTCCGGTTTGAAACTTCCATTCTCACAAAATAATCATCCTTGCCTATACCTGTTCCGGCTTGTCCGCCATTTGCTTCGGCAGCCTTGTCCGGAGGAAGTACTTTTACACTTAACGAGTTGGATGTGTAATTCGCTCCTTTTACCTTGATAGAAGCTGCCCCGATATTAAACGTACCCTCTTTCTTCGGCATCAGGATATAAGTAAATGTGTAAGCTACCTCCGAAGAAACATTTCCATTAATAATCTGAGTACTCGAACTTGTGGCAAGAGACGGCCCCATCAGTACTTCGAAATCCGTAAGTTCGGGTATCCGCAAATCGCTTGCCTTCGCTTCAGCATTTACGGTATACGCCAATCTGAATTGTTGCCCCATCACAACAGCATTCGGAGCGACTGCCTTAAAGGTCACATCAGCGGCCTTTGCCATCACCCCGGCTGTTAGAAATAGAACGAATAAGAAAGCTAATCTTCTCATTATATTGTTGTTTTTTCTGTTTTCTGTATCAATTACCACTCTTTATCTGTTTTGCGACGTTGTTGCTGTTGTGCCTGTGCTTTCTTTACTTTCTCCTGCGTATCCTTTTCATCCTGCAGGAAGGCATCGAGCATCTGCTGCGCATTGTCCCGACTCATCTGTTCATTTTGCTGCTGTTCTTGCTGAGTCTTATTTTCTTTCTTGTCGTCTTGCTGTTGCTGCTGCTGGTCTTGTTGCTGTTGATCGTCCTTATTTTCCTGATCTTCGTTCTTGTCCTGGTTCTGCTGATCCTGGTTTTGATCCTGATTCTCATTCTGTTGATTTTCCAGCAACTTCTGGGCTAATGCCAGATTGTAGCGGGTCTCGTCATCAGCCGGATTCAAACGCAAAGACTGTTTGAATGCTTCCACACTTTTGTCATACTCTTTATTCTGCATGCTAATGTCGCCCAGATTATGGAATATATTTGCAAGACGGGCTTTTCCTTCTTCAGTTTCAGCCATCTTTTCAGCAATACCGGTCAGCAACTGGTATTGCTCAGCTGCTTCAGGAAACTTTTTCTGTTTGTATAAGGCGTTCCCCAGATTGTAAGTTCCTTCAACTGAACGGGGATTTACTTCCAGACTTTTACGGTAAGCAATTTCCGATTCGGTAAACTTTTCGTTGCCATACAACTTGTTTCCTTCACGTACGTTCTTACGTTCAGCCTTTTGGGCAAACACCGCTCCTGAGCAAAACAGGAGCGCTCCCATCCATATCATTGATTTTCGTATACGTCTCATCTTATCCATTGAATTAAGAGAACAATTTTACTTTTCTGAAAATTCGGTTCTTCCTGTCTAAGGTAAGGAAGTCTACGATCAACAGGATCAATGCGATCCATGCCAGTGTCTGAAATTGTTCGTTGTATTCGGAATAGACTTTGCTGTCGAGTTCCGATTTATTCATCTTCTCTATCTCTTTCTGCAATGCTTTCAATGCAGAGTTGGTATTGTCGGCACGGACATACATGCCATGTCCTGCGGCTGCGATCTCCTGGCACATTTGTTCGCTCAACTTCGTGATAACGACATTGCCGTCTTTATCCTTCATATAACTGTTGGCTCCTGCAACAGGAATCGGGGAACCTTTCGGATCACCCATGCCGACAATATTCACATGAATGCCTTTTTCGGCAGCAGCGGCAGCGGCTTTTACAGCATCGCCTTCATGGTTCTCACCGTCCGTGATCAGGATAATTGTCTTATCGGATGTTTCACTGGGAGTGAATGAACGCATAGCCAGATTGATAGCCGAACCAATAGCCGTACCTTGTGTCGACACCATCGACGGGTTGATGGATGACAGGAACATCTTTGCCGAAATATAATCGGAAGTGATCGGCAGCTGGGTGAAAGCGTCACCGGCAAAAACGATCAACCCCATCTTGTCATCCTTAAAACCATCCGTCAGTTTCGACAACATCTGTTTAGCTTTATCCAGACGGTTGGGTGATACGTCTTCGGCCAACATGGAGTTGGAGACGTCCAGGCAAACCATTATTTCGACGCCCTGGCGTTTTACGGTTTCCAGTTTAGAACCAAACTGCGGTCCCGCAATAACAAAGATAACCATCGTGATGGCTCCGAACAATAGCCAAAACTTCAGATGCTGGCGTTTGGGAGATACCTCCGGCATCAACTCTGCCAACAATTCGGGATTACCATATTTCTTTATTGCTTTTTTCTTCAGGATGATTGCATATACATAGAATGCGATCAACACCGGAAGGATGAAAAGCAAGTACAAAAAGTCCGGATGTGCAAAACGAAACATAAGCCTTTATATTTACGGTATATTTCTTAACAATGTATTTCTCAATAAAATCTCAACCAAAAGCAAAGCGAATAACAACAAGGCCCAGTTCTTATATTCCTCCTGTTTCTTGCTATATTGCTGAACGCTGATCTTGGTCTTTTCCATCTTGTCGATCTCCGAATAGATTTCTTTCAGACTGGCATTATCCGTTGCACGGAAATACTGTCCGCCGGTCGTTGCCGCAACCTGTTTCAAGGTCGCTTCATCGATCTCGACTGGAATATCCTGATATTGTACCCCGAATGCCGTTTGGAACGGATAAGGAGCCATACCTTGTGTCCCTACCCCGATCGAATAAACCCGGATACCGAATGTCTTGGCAATCTCTGCAGCCGTTACCGGAGCAATCTCACCCGCATTATTCACACCATCGGTCAAGAGGATAATCACTTTTGATTTAGCCTGACTGTCTTTTATACGACTTACTGCATTAGCCAATCCCAGGCCGATGGCAGTTCCATCCTGGATGATTCCCGGTTGAATGTCCTTGAACAGGTTTAACAACACCGTATGATCAGTCGTCAGCGGGCATTGTGTGAAACTTTCAGCTGCAAAAACAATCAACCCGATATTATCGTTCGGACGACCGTTGATGAAGGAAGCCGCCACATCTTTGGAGGCCTCCAGGCGGTTCGGTTTCAGGTCCTGTGCCAGCATACTACTGGAAATATCCATTGCCAGCACAATATCGATACCTTCTGTCGAGGTGTTTTGCCAGCTATTCGTCGACTGCGGACGAGCCAGTATGATAATAAGTACCGCCACTGCCGCCATCCTTAATATAAAAGGAACATGTCTCAGGTATACTTTCCATGAAGTTGCTCCCGGTGCATCGAATGCTTCCGAAGATGATACCTGCAAACTAGCCTGACTTTTGCAGAGCTTCCAGATATACCATCCTATCATCGGGATAAGCAGCAATAACAAATACAGATATGTAGGATTTGCAAATACCATTTTATTCTTTTGTTATATTAGAATCGTTTGTTTCAGTTGCTTTCCCATCCGTCTCTGCTTCGGGAACGGCAACTTCTTCAATCTTCGTCTGATTAATAAATAAGTATGCATTCACCATACTCAGATCATTCTCATCAGGCAGCGGATTCATTTTTGCGAATTTCACGAAATCAGACAAATTAAGTATCTGTTTCAGATTTTCGTAAACCGAATCAGCTTCGTGCTGCTTGCGGATAATGTCCAGGATTTCGCCGGAAGTCATTTCCATCGCATTGATATCGAAGCGGTCTACGATATAGCGACGCAATGTCTCGGTGATTAACGTATAATACTCCTTGCTACGACCCTGCTGCCAGAGTTTCTGCTGCTTGATCTCATCCAGTTCCTTGATAGCCTGCTCGTGAGGCGGGAGCTTCGGTTCCGGTTTCTTGAACGGGATAAGGGATTGCTTGTTGCGTATACGTTTAATAATATAGGCAATCACGCAAATCAGGAACAGAGCCAGCAATATGCCATAGATAAGCGGATAGTAGTCTGCCAGCACGAAAGGCGGTTTCCATATATCCTTTATATCATAAAACTCTTCCGGTTTATCCACATTCACAGGAATGGTCGAAACTTTCAGGGCCACCTGGTTTGAATAAACAGTATCGACTCCGTCGATTACTTTGAGTGGCGGCAACAGATACAATGACGAATCGAAAGAAGTTATCAGAATATCCTGCTTGATCAGCAGGCGGTCGTTCTCGATAACCGACGAATCCGCTTTGGAAAGGCTCAGCACTTCTACCCCACGCATCAATGTGTCGTTGGGGATCACTATCTGAACCGGTTTGTCCTTGTCTGTCGTAACCGTCAAATGTAAAACAGTCTGTTCTCCGATCAGGATGGCAGCCGAGTCGATCTTTACATCGATCAATGTCTGCTGTGCCACCATCTTCCCTCCTGCCAGCAGGAACAGAAGAAGGAACAGAAAGCTTTTATTTATTATTTTCTTTTGCATGCTTAACTACGTTTATCAAAAAGAGCAATCAATGCCTTCACATAATCATCTTCCGTACGAATAGAAACCGAATCCACCCGGCATTTCTTGAACGAATCGCTCATGATAGTCTGCCGGCGGTTCCACCATTCCTTATAGGCTTCGCGAACACGGGCGGAAGAACTGTCGATCCAACGTTCTGCACCGGTTTCAGCATCTTTTATCTTCATCAATCCGACAGACGGAAGTTCGGTTTCGCGACGGTCGTACACCTGGATAGCCACCACGTCATGTTTACGGTTGGCAATCGTCAGGGCATCCTTAAAACCGTCCTTGTCGATAAAGTCGGATATCAGGAAAGTCGTACAGCGTTTCTTTATGGCGTTGGTCAGGAATTTCAAAACCTGAGCGATATCCGTCTTCGTATCCTGTGGCTTGAAGTCGATCAGTTCGCGAATGATATAAAGAATATGTTTTTTCCCCTTCTGAGGCGGAATAAATTTCTCGATCTTATCAGAGAAAAACACCACACCGATCTTATCGTTATTTTGTATAGCCGAAAAAGCCAGTGTCGCAGCGATCTCCGTAATAACCTCTTTCTTCATTACGTTCACGGAACCAAAGTCTCTACTACCCGATACATCGATCAGCAACATCACGGTCAGTTCGCGCTCTTCTTCGAACACCTTTACATAAGGGCGCACATAGCGGGCGGTCACGTTCCAGTCGATATCGCGGATATCGTCGCCGTATTGATACTCGCGCACTTCGCTGAACGCCATACCACGGCCTTTAAAGGCAGAGTGGTATTGTCCTGCAAAAATATTGCGGGACAAGCCGCGGGTCTTTATTTCAATTCGCCGAACCTTCTTTAATAGTTCACTTGTTTCCATTTTTCTTCAATTTGTGCTTTCAAAACTGATGTAAAACCGTTTCCCAAGTTGGGAAAGCATTTTACAAGGGTGAAAAACCGTTTCCCAAGTCGGGAAAGCATTTTACAAGGGTGAAAAACTGTTTCCCAAACCGGGAAAGCATTTTGCAAGGGTGTAAAGTCGTTTCCCACGCCGGGAAAGCATTTTACAAGGGTGCAAAGTCGTTTCCCAAACCGGGAAGGCATTTTTCACCAGTAAAAAAGCATTGCCAGAACCGAAGGTTAAGGCACCTCTACCTTATTAAGGATTTCGCTGATCACCTCTTCGGATGTCAGGTTATTCGCTTCCGCTTCGTAGCTCAAACCGATACGGTGGCGCATCACGTCGTGGCATACGGCACGGATATCTTCCGGAATCACATAACCTCTGCGTTTGATAAATGCATAAGCACGGGCAGCCAGCGCCAAATTGATGGAAGCACGGGGAGACGCACCGAATGCAATCATATTGGAAAGGTTTGCCAGCCCATGTTCCTGCGGGAAACGGGTTGCAAACACGATGTCGACGATGTAACGTTCGATCTTTTCATCCAGATATACTTCACGCACAACTTTACGTGCTTCCAGTATCTCGTTCTTTGTCAGGATCGGTTTGATATCCGGTTTGATGCCGGAGATATTCTGACGAATGATCAGTTTTTCTTCCTCTTTCTTCGGATAGTTGATGATCACTTTCAGCATGAAACGGTCTACCTGCGCTTCGGGCAGCGGATAAGTACCTTCCTGCTCGATCGGGTTCTGGGTTGCCATTACCAGGAAAGGTTCCGGCAACTTATACGTGTTTTCGCTGATTGTCACCTGACGTTCCTGCATGGCTTCCAACAGTGCACTCTGTACTTTGGCCGGTGCACGGTTAATTTCATCCGCCAACACAAAATTAGCGAAGACCGGGCCTTGTTTTACCTGAAATTCTTCGCTTTTCTGACTATAAATCATTGTACCGATCACGTCGGCCGGCAGCAAGTCCGGCGTAAACTGTATACGGCTGTATTTGGCATCGATCAGTGAGGCCAATGTTTTAATGGCAAGTGTTTTAGCCAAGCCGGGAACACCTTCCAGCAGGATATGCCCATCTGAAAGCAGACCGATCATTAACGATTCAACCAAATGCTTCTGTCCAACAATTACCTGGTCCATGCCCATCGTAATCATGTTTACAAACGAACTTTTACTCTCAATCCGTTCGTTCAACTCACGAATGTCTACTGTCTGACTCATAGATTTTTTTCTTATTTATATTGTTATTGTTTCTGCTTGTTTTTATAGTTGCACAAAATTAGAAATGTTAAATTCGTATCCTTCACTTTTGCAGTTAAATAATACTAACCGAAGCGAGAACTATTTTGTTTTATTTTACTTAAAATCGTGGATTTTAGTTACAATTTTCCGGACAATATTTCTGTCTGACGTGCAGCGGCTTTCTCTACGGAGCACGGCTATGTTTGTCTATTCCGTACAGTTCCGGTGCAGGCACCTGTATCTCAGTACCTACGGGGACATTGTTCGGATCCTTGATGACTGATTTATTATATTCATACAGGTAAACCCAGAATATTTTACTCCCATAATATTCAAGAGAGATCAAGGTCAGACGGCTTCCCGGTTCTATTTTTACTTTTGCCAGTATTTTAGGTGTTTGTGCCGCAGGCTCGACTACCGGCGCTACGGATTCGACGGAAACAGTATCCTTCTCCTCTACCGTTTCAGGTTCCGCTTCTGTTACTTCGGGTTCTTCCACACGGGTCGTATCCTCAGGAACAACAGCAGTTCCCGGCAACGACATACCTGTCAGGACAGTCGATCCCGACGTATCAGATCCCAGGAATAAACTCCGGTTAAGATACAGGAAGATACCTGCTATTGCAACAATGGCAACGACACCGACGGATACCAGTATTTTGATCCAGGAAGAAGCCGTCGGCTCCTCGTCTTCAATCTGAAACCCGTCCATGCTTGGATAATTGGCAACTGAAGGTTCTTGCTTCGTTTCTTCTTTTAGCTGGTCTGAAGATGTATTTTCCGGTTCGGTTTGCTCAGGAATATCATTTTCTGCCGGAGAGGGCTCGTCCGGGACTATCGATTCTTCGATTACTTCTTCCGGTTCATTTTCTGCGGGTTCTTCGACCGGCTGCTCAACCTCCGGAAGTTCTTCAGAAACACAGACATCATCTGTCGGCTGCAATGGCTCCGGTGTTTCAACGATCACTTCTTCGCTTTCCTGAAGGATTTCTTCGACAGATTCATCTTCCGCTTCTTTGTCTTCCACCGTATTGGATACGTCCAGATCGGTAAAGTCAACATCTTCGTTCAATTCCGTAGTTTCAAAAAAAGAGAACGGTTTATTTACCAGTTCACGTAATTCTTTATCAGGGAGGAAGGAAAACTTATAATGTGCAGGTATCAGGAAACGCTCGCCGGTATTCACATGGATACTCTCCCGTTTTTCTACCAAAACGATTTTAAAACTACCAAGTCCTTTTATTTTAGCTACTTTATCGGTAAAAACTCCTTGTGATACGATAGCAATAAACTCTCTCAGGAACTGCTCGGCGCTATTCCTATCCTTTCCGGTACGCTCGGCCAGTAAACCGGCCAGATCTTGTATTGTCAGCCGACTATTCATTGTCGCTCAATTCTTTTAGTTTGGATTTCAGGGTCGCCCCCGGCTTAAAGACAGGAACCAGTTTGGGCGGGACCAGATAACGTTTTCCACTTGCAGGATTAACAGAGATACGTTCCGCTTTCTTCTTGACTTCAAACAGCCCGAATCCCTGTAAATAGACAGCATCATTATCCGCCAGTTTCGAACCGACCACAGCCCCAAAAGCGGCTAACATTTCTGTTACCTCTTTCGACGTCCATCCCAGTTTTACAGATAATTCTGTAATCAGTTCCTTGTTTTTCATACTTGCTTCATCTATAGATTCAGCCACGATATTAGTAATTTTTTTGTAAACAGACAAACTTCTTAATGCTTTTTATATCAAAGCAACACTTTTCCGTAAAGGTCGAAAGCCTGTGATTCTTCGATATTTACGTTGTAAAACTCTCCCGGTTTCAATGAGTGCTCTTTAAAAACAATCACTTCAGGATCTACCTCCGGAGAATCGAATTCGGTACGACCGATATAGCCGTCTTCCTCTTCCCGGTCGATTATTACTTTAAAAGTTTGACCTACTTTAGACTCATTCACCCCGGCAGATATTCTTTCCTGTATCCGCATGAGATAATCCAGACGTTCCTGTTTGACTTCGTCGGGGACATCATCCGTATAATTTTTGAATGAATAGGTACCCTCTTCATGGCTATAAGCAAAAGCACCCATACGTTCGAAACGTGCCTTTTTGACAAACTCGACCAGTTCTTCAAAGTCCTGCTCCGTTTCACCCGGATGGCCCACCATCAAGGTTGTACGGATATGGATACCCGGAACTTCTTCGCGGATGCGTTCCAGCAAAGCATACGTTTCTTCCTTCGTGATATTACGGCGCATTTTTGTAAGCATCGGATCGCTGATATGTTGTAAAGCGATATCCAGATATTTGCAGACATTTGCACGTTCACGCATCACCCGCAACAAATCATAAGGGAAATGGGTTGGATAAGCATAATGCAAACGAATCCATTCCACTCCGGGGATATCAGAAATACGTTCGACCAATTCCGGCAACGCGTACCTTTTATATATATCTTTTCCGTAATAAGTCAAATCCTGGGCGATCACCTGAAATTCTTTTACACCCTGTGCCACAAGCAAACGGACCTCTTCTTCTATCTGCTCCATCGGAAGGGACTGGTAATGTCCGGTACTGATAGGAATGGCACAATAGGAACAAGTTCGGTTACACCCCTCCGCTATTTTCAGAAAGGCATAATGTTTCGGGGTGGTCAATACACGGTCGGAAGCCAGTTCACGATGATAAGACTTACCGATATCGGTAAGGAGTTGCTTCCAGTTGAATTTACCGTAAAAGCGGTCTACCTCCGGCAATTCCTGTTTCATTTCCTCCAGAAAACGTTCGGTGAGACATCCCATTACATACAACTGGCCGATCTTTCCTTTTTTCTTGGCTTCACCCAGTTCCAGAATCATGTTGATCGATTCTTCCTGCGCATCACCGATAAAACCGCAGGTATTAACGACAACGATCTCCCCGTTTATTTTATGCGGATCATGCTCCACCGTATAACCGTTAGCTACAAACTGACGCATCAACTGTTCAGAATCGACCAGATTCTTCGAACATCCAAGCGTTATGATATCTACTTTATTTTTCCTCATATTATTTTACGAACTGATAGTAACTAGTTCCCCTCTTGAGAGGGGATAAGGGGTGTGTTATAATTCTGTCCAAAAACAGGCTTTAACACACCCCCTGCCCCCTCTCAAGAGGGGAAAAGTTACTCTTATCTGGTATTATTATTCTCCAAATAGCGAATTGACAAATTCTTTTTTATTAAAGACCTGCAGATCCTCCATTCCTTCACCCAGGCCGATATACTTCACTGGGATACGGAAATGGTCTGAAATACCGATCACTACACCACCTTTAGCCGTTCCGTCCAGTTTCGTTACAGCCAGCGCATTCACTTCGGTAGCAGCAGTAAATTGTTTTGCCTGTTCAAAAGCATTCTGACCTGTCGAACCGTCCAGAACCAACAAAACTTCGTGAGGAGCATCAGGGATAACCTTCTTCATCACATTCTTAATCTTGGTCAACTCATTCATCAAGTTTATCTTGTTATGCAAACGGCCGGCCGTATCGATGATAACGACATCCGCACCATTTGCCTTGGCTGAACTAAGCGTATCAAACGCTACGGAAGCCGGATCGGAACCCATCTTTTGTTTTACGATAGGCACGCCTACCCGTTCACTCCAAATGACAAGCTGTTCCACCGCTGCGGCACGGAATGTATCGGCTGCTCCCAAATAGACATTCTTTCCGGCTTTCTTAAACTGGTAAGCCAGCTTTCCGATCGTAGTAGTCTTACCGACACCGTTCACACCGACTACCATAATTACATAGGGCTTTTTATCTTCCGGCACAGTAAAGCTTTCGGCATCTTCCGTATTGTTTTCGGTAAGCAGAGTTGCGATTTCATCGCGCAACAACGTCGTCAGTTCCTGGGTAGTTACATATTTATCCCGGGCTACGCGCTTTTCGATACGCTCAATGATCTTCAACGTCGTATCTACACCGACGTCGGAAGTGATAAGCACCTCTTCCAGATTATCCAATACTTCATCATCGACCTTGCTCTTACCGGCAATAGCCCTGGTGAGTTTAGAAAAAACATTTTCTTTGGTCTTAGATAACCCTTTGTCTAAAGTTTCCTTTTTTTCTTTACTGAAAAAGCTAAAAATACCCATATATTAATTCGCTTAATTTATTTCTGCTTAGAATGAGGCTGCTAAGTTACAACTTTTTTAGTTGACAGATGACAGTTGACCGTGGAAAGTTATTTGTTTTCCGTAAAAACAGCCCTGCCACCTGCTTGTTGCAACTTAACCGTTTCTTCCTTTATAGTCTTCGTAACCGAATGTTCTGTAGACCACCAGTTCATCATCCTTACTCCAGAGAGCCAATGACGGATGCGGTATGCCGTTGAACATGGATGTTTTGACAATCGTATAGTGAATCATATCTTCAAAAACGATCTTGTCCCCTATCTTCAACGGTTCATCGAATGACCAGTCTCCCATATAATCACCACTCAGACAACTGTTTCCGCCGATTCGGTAAGTAGGCTTTCCCTCTACCGGATCTGTTGCATTACGGATAACCGGTTTATATGGCATCTCCAGGCAATCAGGCATGTGGCAGGTAAACGAAGCGTCAATTATAGCCGTCTTTATTCCGTGGTTTTCAACGATATCCACAACGGTTGTCAGGAGAAATCCCGTTTGCCATGCAAAGGCACTTCCTGGCTCCATAATAATCTCTAAATTAGGATACTTAGCCTTAAAACCATGAAGTAATGATATCAGATGCTCCGTATCATATCCTTTGCGAGTCATCAGATGTCCGCCCCCCATATTCAACCATTTTATATGCGGAAGAAAACGTCCGAAACGCTTCTCCACTTCTCCCAATGTTTTTTCCAGATCGAACGAAGTCGATTCGCATAATGTATGGAAATGCAATCCTTCCACTCCTTCCGGTAACTTTTCACCCAGCAGGTCGGCTATAATGCCCATCCGCGAACCGGGCGCACAAGGATTATACAATTCCGTTTCCACATCCGAATATTCCGGATTAATGCGTAAACCACACGATACCCGATTCCCATCTGCTTTCACCATCGGATAAAAACGCTCGAACTGAGACAAGGAATTAAAGGTTACATGACTACTGTATTTTAATATGGTAGGAAAATCCATTTCCGTATAAGCCGGCGAATAGGTATGTGCCGGACTTCCCATTTCTTCAAAAGCCAATTGTGCCTCAAACTTCGAACTGGCCGTCGAATACGGTATATACTCACGAACGATCGGAAAAGATTTCCATAAAGCAAATGCTTTAAATGCAAGAATTATATTCACTCCTGCCCGCTCCTTCACACTTTTGATCAGTGCCAGGTTATTACGAAGCAGCTTCTCTTCCATTACATAACAAGGAGAGGGTATTACGTTGAAATCGATCATTTAGTTTCTTTATTCTATTAAACAAGCTACAAAGATAATCTTATATTCATAATATCCCATCTTATAGACCTGAAGAAGATTTGTATGGTAACTAATTTGTTTCCAAGCATACCCGTTCCCCTCTCATTTATGATACAATAGTTTTTTCTTCTCTATTAACAATATTTACAAGGCTTCCCGTAGGATATCTACTAAATTTAAGTAGATATGCTAAAAAATAGTAGACTATTAATCAGAAAATTAAAAACAAATGGAACGATTGACTGCACAAGAAGGAATGTTCCGGTATCGTTTAGAATGCAATGATTGATCTAGTTTAACATCTTATTCCCTTTTTTGAATAGACACAAAAAAGGCATGAAATCTTCAAAATGCTGCCAGACGATAATAAAGAGAACATGCCCCGCCCTCTCAAAAAGGAGAATATTTTTTTATTACAAATTATCAATCCACCGTTTTCCCGCGGGCGTTTGCAGAAAGATATAAAAACCAACTGCAAGAACTGTTAATATACCCAATGTTATCATAACTTTTTCATTTTAAAATACTATTACCAATACTAGCTAATACAATAGCTAAAACACATCCCATAATAGCGATTATGACCCATTTTATCTCTGTTCCTTGTAGAAAAGAGATGATTCCACCTAACACCATTGCTGTAAATGTTAACTTTGACAAATCATAAAAGTATTTTGCCATAGTTTCTTTTTTCAGCTTTTTCATTTCAGCAGAGGTCTTTTGCGCCTCCTTCCGTTCTATAAATTTCCCCATAATTAAGACTTTTGTTTGTTAATGCCTCAAAGATAGGGATTCAATCCGGAATATCAACTTGTTCGTCTGATTTTTATCCGATAATCGTCAGCCTGGCAAACTTCAATAGTAACTGTTTTTGTCCGAAATGGGTGAATGCTACCGTTGCTTTTGCATTTCCGCCATCGCCTTCGATAGCAATGACTTCTCCTTCTCCAAAACGGTCGTGACGTACTTTTGCTCCGACACGTAAACCGGAAAGGTCGGATGCAGGAGCAGAAGACGACGCCGGAGTGGATGTTGTTGTTTCTACTTTTGTCAAACGCTGGCGTTGCAGTGCCTGTGCCACAGGAGATATAAAAGAAGGTTCTTCCTTCTCCACTGCACGTGGCTGCTGGAAAGGCGAAGTAAATGCCGGACGCTGGAACCGTTCGCGGGCAGCAGCAAAAGTGTCTGCCGACGAATCCGCCGGAACATCCAGGAAGCGCACATCGATATCTTTCAGAAAACGGCTGGGAGAACACATGGCGCTTTGCCCGTTCCGGAAACGGCTTTTGGCATAAGTCAGCACACAGTTTTCTTCGGCACGAGTGATCGCGACATAGAACAAACGACGTTCCTCTTCTACCGCACGCGGATTATCCTTGGACATAGATGATGGGAACAACTCCTCTTCCAAACCGACAACAAACACATTTTTAAATTCCAGTCCCTTAGCGGCATGTACGGTCATCATCGTTACTTTATTAGCCTGCTCTTCTTTGTCATTATCCTGGTCGGTCAGCAGGGATACTTCCGAAAGGAAATCTGCCAGAGAGACCTGCTCGACTCCTTCTTCACGTCTCAACTCACAAAACTCAGCAATACCTTTCAATAACTCCTGCAAGTTCTCTTGTTTACTAATCCCTTCCACCGAACGGTCCTGAAAAAGAGAACTGACAATCCCGCTCTCCTTGACCACTATTGCTGCCATTTCTTCGGCGGACAAGCGGGTGTTCTGCTCTATGAAGCGTTCAATCATCTCACGGAAATCAGTCAGTTTCTTCGCTGTCCCGCTATTGATAGACAAGGCGTAGTCGATAGGAGCATTCAGTACCGTCCAAAGACTTACGTTATTTTTCGTGGCTGCACTTATCACTTTATTGACGGTCGTATCTCCGATGCCTCGCGACGGATAATTGATAACACGCTTGAATGCTTCTTCGTCATGAGGATTCACAATCAGGCGCAGATAAGAAATGATATCTTTTATTTCCTTCCGCTGATAAAATGACAAACCGCCATATATTTTATAAGGAATACCTCTTTTACGGAGCGCCTCTTCCAGAATACGCGACTGTGCATTCGTCCGGTACAGGATGGCAAAGTCCGCATAATCATAATCCTTGCGCAACCGCAACTCATTGATTGCAGAAGCAACAGCATATCCTTCCTCGTAATCCGAATAAGAAGCAGAGATACGCACTTTGCTACCCTCTTCCTTTTCCGAATAGACATTTTTATGAATCTGCTCCTTGTTCTTATGAATCAGACTATTTGCCGCATTTACAATATTTTGTGTAGAACGGTAATTACGCTCCAGTTTAAAGATACGGCATCCGGGATACTGATTTTTGAATTGCAGGATATTGTCAATATTGGCACCACGGAAAGAATAGATACTTTGTGCATCATCCCCTACCACACAGATGCGACGATGCTGCTCACAAAGTCTTTGGACTATCAAGTGCTGCGCAAAGTTCGTGTCCTGATACTCATCAACCAACACGAACTGGAAGAAACTGCGGTATTTCTCCAGCACCTGCGGATGGTCACGGAACAGGATATTTGTCTGAAGCAACAAATCATCGAAGTCCATAGCACCGGCCTGCTGGCAACGGTTCTGATACCGTTTATAGATTTCACGCAGTAAAGGAACTTTCGAATCTATGTCATGTTGCATCAGTTCCTTGCTTTGTTCGTAGGCTTTCCAGGTAACCAGCGCATTCTTGGCATTGGAGATACGGCTTTGTACCATGCCGAGACGATATACCTTATCGTCCAGCTGCATCTCTTTGATGATAGCTTTCAGCAGACTTTTCGAATCTGTCGTGTCGTAAATGGTAAAGTTGGAAGGATACCCGATATGCTCCGCTTCATAACGCAAGATACGTGAGAAGATAGAGTGAAACGTCCCCATCCACAGACGGCGGGCCGTCTGGTCACCAGTAATGGCGGCGATACGTTCCTTCATTTCACGGGCTGCCTTATTAGTAAAAGTCAGTGCCAGGATACTTTGAGGTGCCAACCCCAGATGTACCAGATAAGCAATCTTATAAGTAAGCACCCTGGTCTTACCCGAACCGGCACCGGCAATCACCAATGACGGACCTTCGTTATATTCCACAGCTTCACGCTGACTTTCATTCAGTTTATTCAGATATTCTTCCACGTACCTTTTCTTTTAGGAACACAAAGGTACTAATTTTTATTTATTCGGATTTCATTAAATCATCATTCCTGTTATTTAAAAGGATTCAGGCAAATTGATACGATTGTGTTAGCAAGGATTACAATAAATTATTACCTCGGGCGTTAATAAAAGAAAAACGATGAACACACGGTTAGCAGCAAATCTATCGGTACTCTTTACAGCTTGTATGCTTGTACTATCATTCAGTTTCGGCTTTCACAACTACTCGGAGGCACAGAAAGCAATCGTTTCGGACCTGAACCAGGCATTGCAGCAGACCATTATGCAAAATTCCGGGCTATGGATGAATCAGGATACGCTCAAAACCTATTCACGCCTATCCGCCGTTTTCGGAAATCCCGTTTCCATCGAAAGTTATAACAAAGATTTTGCCGAAGCATTGAAGTTCGAGCAATTAAAAGATAAAAGCGGCATCATCGTACATGTAAAAAATAAGAAAGCCATAGATAAACCGGTAACAGACGCAACGCCTGGAAAAGACCAGACCAAGAATTACCTGGTAAGCGATACCGTTATCTGGTTAAGTGCAAATCTGAACCTCCCCGAATCATCCCAGGAAGATTTGGGAATCTCTTTTCAAGGGTATGTAAACTATTCAGCCTCCGACGTCCTGGCGCTGACAGACAAGAAGGTTCCCCTCCTGCTCCTGTTGCTTGCCCTCCTGGCAGGTTGTCTTTCGTGGTTTTTAATGCGGCGCAAGCAGGCTGAAACTCCTGTACAAAAAGAAAACCTTATCGCTTTCGGAAATCTTACTTTCTCATGCGACAAGGCTTGTTTCTATAAAGAAGACCAGGAAAAACTACGGTTAACTCCGCAGCAATATAAAATAATGGAAATGTTCTACCTTACCTCTTCCCATATATTAGCGCGCACTGATATTTGCGAAGCCCTATGGCCCGGCAAGGAGAATGCCGACGAAACACTGAACACCCTGATACGCCGCCTCCGCCCGCTTATCGAGGAAAACAGTAATCTCAAAATAACAACAGACCGCGGACGAGCTTACCAGCTGGAAATCAAAGAACCGGTAACAGAGGCCTACACCCAGACTGCCTGAACACGGAGAAACTTTTACACGTAAAAGAATAATTATGAACAAAAATCAGCAACCGGAATGGCTTGAATGGGCCAAGGAACTACAATTTATCGCACAAGCGGGGTTAACATATTCAAAAGATGCTTTCGATATCGAACGGTTTGAACGTATCAGGGAAATTTCGGCCGAAATAGTCAGCCGCAAACCGGTTTGCCTTTGGAGAAAGTAAAGGACTTGTTTTGCAACGAAGAAGGTTTCCAAACACCTAAGCTGGACACAAGAGCCGCCATCTTTAAAGACAACAAGATACTGCTGGTCAAAGAGAAAAACGGTACCTGGTCGTTACCCGGAGGTTGGGTGGACGTTAACCAGACCATAAAGTCGAACACAATAAAAGAGGTAAAAGAGGAAGCCGGCTTAGACGTCGAAGCAACCCGGATTATAGCGGTACAGGATCGGAACCTGCATAATCTGCCTCCCTATGCTTATAATGTCTGCAAAGTTTTTGTCCTCTGTGAAGCCCAAGGCGGAGATTTTCAGCCCAACATAGAAACGATAGAAAGCGATTATTTCAGCCTCGATGAAATTCCCCCGCTGGCGGAAGAAAAGAATAATAAGGAACAGATAGAAATGTGCTTTGCCGCCTACCGGGATAAAGACTGGGAGGTACAGTTTGACTGAAAACCACGAATATCAATCATAAAACGTAAAACCATGAAGACAAAGTATTTATTAGGGATTTTGTTTGTAACAATGTTCGCCGCATCATGCAATAGAACCATCGATAACAAGTACAGGTCATTGACTATACAAACAAAAGGTATAGAGTATGATTCTTTGTTCATCCGAAACACGGAGATTCGGCCTTTCTTTATAAAAGGGGAAAAGGCGGATAGCATTACATGGACATTTCAGATACCGGACAGCCTGTATAAAACGACAGCGTCTTTTGAGATACTCCCCAAGCCTTTTGACTGGAATACTAATACAACCACCTGAGTCAATATAAGGACAAGAAAGATGTTCAGACCATTTATACTAATTTCTCAAATAAATATAAAGGTACAATCTGGGGAGAAGCCGTTGGCCGGAGTACATGGCAAATATTATGTACCTCACATTCCGCATACCCTATTAGTATATCCTGACGGCAATTTCGAACCATTCAATTTATGGGAAGAAAATGAGATAAACAAGCTATATGCATTAACAGGAAACTAAGCAAAACTTACGTCAGAATGAAAGTTGTACCAATATTACGGATATTGTTACCCTAATTACATGTCCCTGTTTTTAGATGTAAATCTCTTTGTATCTTTGTTACTGTTCAAATACTTACGACTTTGGAAAGTAAAACGATAAAAATAGGAACGGTCCACCAATGTAACTGCTACATGGGCAGCAAGACATTGCATCCTCTGGTCAGCGTCATCGACTTATCCGACAGTAACCTGACGCAGCAAAATATCAAGTTAGGCTTTTATGCCGTCCTGTTAAGGGAATGCCGGTGCGGGGATTTCCTGTACGGACGGCAATATTATGACTATTCTGACGGTACGCTCCTGTTCCTCACACCGGGAGAGACCATCGCAATGGACAACTGCTTATTGCCGCAGAAAGGCAGGATGCTGGCATTTCATCCGGACCTTATCGGTTGCACTTCGTTGGGGCAGAATATACAGGATTACTCATTCTTTTCTTATCACAAAAATGAAGCCCTCCATATCTCGGCACGTGAGAAACAGAAAGTATCGGAATGTTTCGATAATATCCGTGAAGAGTTACAGCATGCCATAGATTGCCACAGTAAAACGCTGATAACAAAATACATCGAGTTGCTGCTGGATTATTGCACACGTTTCAACGAACGCCAGTTTATCACCCGTTGCGAAGCCAACAAGAAACTTCTCACCAAATTTGAGAAGATACTGAATGAATATTTCGAAGCAGACCGGGTGAAACGCAACGGTTTGCCTTCGGCTGAATATTGTGCGGATTTACTTCAGCTGTCCCCCTCCTACTTCACAGATTTGCTGAAATACGAAACGGGGAAAAACATAAAGGAACACATACAGTTCAAACGTATCGAAATCGCCCGACAACGACTTCAGACAACCCACAAAACCGTCAACCAGATTGCTGACGAACTAGGCTATTCTTCAGTCCAGTATTTTACCCGGTTGTTTACCAAAATAGCAGGGTGTTCACCCAACGAATACAGGCATCCCAACTGATACATTATATATACCTCTCTGACACGCCAATTATCAGTATGATTTAACTTGTTATCCGGATTCAGAGAAATTCAATCTTAGAAATAATTGAGCTATCTGTTTATTGACTGGTTGTAACTGCCTCCCCTCCTGAGAGGGGGTAGGGGGGTGTGTTAAAGCCAGTCAATAAAACAAGCCTTCTTACAGGTTTATTTGCCGTCAGTTTTAACTCAATGTCATCAATTTAAGAAAAAATACCCTTAAAACGAAAAAAGCCATTGGAAATATCAAAGAAAGAATTACTTTAAAGTTACCACACAACAAGTAATCCATGATCTAT